>NZ_JBYSXL010000168.1:0-1040 GCF_058782155.1 Methylobacterium sp. FW306-05-D | reverse complement strand
TGCGTCGCCCCGTCCGCCCCCACCAGACCGGCCCGGTCCAGGCAGAAGCGCACGGGCAGGTTCTGCAGCGCCACGTCATGCACCACCTGGTCGTAGGCCCGCTGCAGGAAGGTCGAGTAGATCGCCACGAACGGCTTGTAGCCCTCGGTGGCCAGCCCGCCCGCGAAGGTCACCGCGTGCTGCTCGGCGATGCCGACATCGAAGGTGCGCTCGGGATGCGCCTTGCCGAACAGGTCGATGCCCGTGCCCCCCGGCATCGCCGCCGTGATCGCCACCACCTTGTCGTCGGCGTCCGCGGCCTTGATCAGGCTCTCGCCGAACACCCGCGTGTAGGCCGGCGCGTTCGGCTTGGCCTTGGCCTGGACCCCCGAGAGCACGTCGAACCTGACCACGCCGTGATAGCGGTCGGCGCTGGCCTCGGCCGGCGCGTAGCCCTTGCCCTTCTGGGTGACGACGTGCAGCAGGATCGGGCCCTGCTCGGAGTCGCGCACGTTCTTGAGCACCGGCAGCAGGTGGTCGAGGTTGTGCCCGTCCACCGGACCGACATAGTGGAAGCCCATCTCCTCGAACATCGTGCCCGAGCCCACCACCAGGGAGCGGGCGTATTCCTCGGCCGCGGCCGCCCGCTGGTAGAGGCCCTTGGGCAGGAGCCGGCCCAGCTGCTTGGCGGTCTCGCGCAGGGACTGGTAGGTGCCGCCCGAGGCCAGGCGCGCGAAGTAGGCCGACATCGCCCCCACCGGGGGCGCGATCGACATGTCGTTGTCGTTGAGGATGACGATGAGGCGGGATTTGAGCGCGCCGGCGTTGTTCATCGCCTCGTAGGCCATGCCCGCCGACATCGAGCCGTCGCCAATCACCGCGATCATGTTGCGGCGCTTGCCCGCCGGCCCGCCCTGCGCCCGGGCCGAGGCCTCGTCGAGGTCGCGCGCCACGGCCATGCCGAGGGCCGCCGAGATCGAGGTGGAGGAATGGGCCGCCCCGAAGGGGTCGTAGACGCTCTCCGAGCGCTTGGTGAAGCCCGACAGGCCGCCCGGCTGGCG
>NZ_JBYSXL010000167.1:0-1541 GCF_058782155.1 Methylobacterium sp. FW306-05-D | reverse complement strand
CCACCCGGCGATCCGCAAGCCCCGCGACCTCCTCCCCGACCGGGTCGCCGCGCCCGGCCTCGACCTGTCCGACGAGCGGGAACTGGCCGATCTCGCCGCCAGCCTGGCGGCGGAGGGCGCGCGTGCCTGGCGGGCGGCGCCGATGCTGGCCGGGGCCGAGGGCACCGGGCCGGCCCGCGATGTCCGCAACCCGGCCGACCGGGCGGACCGCGTCGGCACCGTGATCGAGGCCGGGCCGGATTGCGTGGGGAAAGCCCTGGCCCGGGCCGGAGCCGGGGCGGAGGCCTGGGCCGCGCGGCCGGGCACGGCGCGGGCGGCGATCCTGGTGCGGGCGGCCGCGGCGATCGGCGCGCACCGGCCCGCGCTCATCGCCCTCCTGATCCGCGAGGCCGGCAAGTCGGCCGCCAACGCGCTGGCCGAGGTGCGGGAGGCGCAGGATTTCCTGCGCTACTATGCCGGGCAGGCCCGGGACTTCGCTCCCGCCACCCACCGGCCCCTCGGGACCGTCGCCTGCATCAGCCCCTGGAACTTCCCGCTGGCGATCTTCGCCGGCCAGGTGGCGGCGGCGCTCGCCGCCGGCAACGGCGTCCTGGCCAAGCCCGCCGAGGAGACCCCGCTGGTGGCCGCCGAGGCGGTGCGGATCCTGCGCGGGGCCGGGGTGCCGGACGGCGCCCTCCAGCTCCTGCCCGGCGGCGGCGAGACCGGAGCGGCCCTCGTCGCCGACCCGCGCGTGAACGGCGTCCTCTTCACCGGCTCCACCGCGGTGGCGGCGGGCATCCAGGCGACGCTCGCGGGGCGCCTCAACCCGGACGGACACCCCGTGCCCCTGGTGGCCGAGACCGGCGGCCTCAACGCCCTCGTGGTCGATTCCTCGGCGCTGACCGAGCAGGTCGTGGCCGACACCCTGGTCTCGGCCTTCGATTCCGCCGGCCAGCGCTGCTCGGCCCTGCGCCTGCTGGCGCTGCAGGAGGAGATCGCCGACCGGACCCTGGCCATGCTGAAGGGGGCGCTCGCCGAGTGGCGGGTGGGCAACCCGGACCGGCTCGCCACCGATATCGGCCCGGTGATCGGCGCGGCGGCCCGCGACGCCATCGAGGCCCATGTCGCCGCCATGCGCGCCGCCGGACATCCCGTGCACCGGGCGCCCCTGCCGGAAGCCTGCGACCGGGGCAGCTTCGTCGCCCCGACCGTGATCGAGATCCCGTCCGTCGCCGCCCTCACCCGCGAGGTCTTCGGCCCGGTGCTGCACGTGGTGCGCTTCGCGCGCGAGGCGTTCGACGCGACGATCGCGGCCGTCGACGCCACCGGCTACGGCCTCACCTTCGGCGTCCAGAGCCGCCTCGACGCGGCGATCGCCCGGGCCTGCGCCGCGAGCGCGGCGGGCAACCTCTACGTCAACCGCAACCTCGTGGGCGCCGTGGTCGGGGTGCAGCCCTTCGGCGGGCACGGCCTCTCCGGCACCGGCCCCAAGGCCGGCGGCCCGCTGATCCTGCGCCGCCTCCTCTCCGCCGCCCCGGCCGGGACCGGCCTGGCCCCCGGAC
>NZ_JBYSXL010000166.1:0-1695 GCF_058782155.1 Methylobacterium sp. FW306-05-D | reverse complement strand
GGTCGGGACATGCGGAAAACTCCTGGGGCGGGGGGCCCGGCGCATGGGCGCGGGGTTCTGAGGATCTCTGAGCGTGCGTGGTGGCGCCCGCGAGGGCACGGGCGAGATTGGGGCACGGATTCGTATTTGCCCAGCCGGGCATCGCCGTCCTATCACGACGGGGAGCCTGGGGTCGTCCTCTCCGGGCCTGCCCCGCCTGCGAGGACCCCGCCCCTGTCCGAGACCAGCGATTTCCTCCTCCTCGACGTCGCGGGCGTGACCTGTGCGCTGGCGCGGACGTCCGTGAGCGAGGTGCTGCCGCTGCCGGACCTGCACGCGCCGCCGGCCGGAGGGGGCCCGCTCGCCGGGTTCCTCAATCTCGGCGGAAGCCCCGTCCCGGTGGTCGACCTCGCTCGTCTCCTCGGCCTGGGGGCGCAGGCCGTCCGCCCGGAAATGGAGGCCTACCGGCATATTCTGCTCGATGCGCCGGGGACCACCGGATTCCTGGTCGACCGCGTCGAGGACCTGATCACGGTCGAGGCCCCCGCGCTCCGTCCGCTCGCGGCCGAGCGGACCCTGAACGGCTGTGTCGTCGGAGAGATCGCCCGGGACGACGGGCTGATCCACGTGCTCGGCTTGGCCAACCTCCTCACGGCGGAGGAGCGGGCGCGGCTCTCGGCCCTGGCCGATGCGGCGGCCGAGCGCCTCGCCGCACTGTCGATGGCCTGAGCCCGGTCGCGACCCGGCATGCAGCGCCCATGACCCGTCCGCCGCGCTCCGGCCCGGAGGTCGATCCGGGCTTCCCGGCCCTCAAGGCCCGGATCATCGCCCGCACCGGCCACCATTACTATGCCGACAAGGACGACCTGCTGTTCGACCGCCTGCGCAAGCGCTTCCGGATCCTCGGGGTCGCCGATGCGACAGCCTACGGCGCCTGCCTCGACGATCGCCTGACCGGCGGCCCGGAATGGGCGGCCCTGGAGGCCGAGATCACCATCGGCGAGACGTTTTTCTTTCGCTACGCCGAGCAGTTCGCGGCCCTGCGCACCACCATCCTGCCGGCCCTCCTCGCCGGCCGCGCGGCCGAGCGCACGCTCCGTGTCTGGAGCGCCGGCTGCTCCACCGGGGCCGAGCCCTATTCGATCGCCATCCTGCTGCACGAACTCCTGGGGACCGCCCTGCCGGAGTGGCGGGTCTCGATCCTCGGCACCGACATCAGCACCGCCGCCCTGGAGACCGCGCGGGCGGGGATCTACGGCCGCTGGGCCCTGCGCACCCTGCCGCCGGGCGAGCGCCTGCGCTACTTCCTGCCCGGCCCGGCCGTCGCGGGGCCGGGTCGGGACGGCACCTACGCCCTGCGACCGGAATTCCGACGCATGGTGCGCTTCGAGCGGCGCAACCTGATGGACCTCCTGGACGCCCGGACCACCCCGCCCCTGGCGGAGTTCGACCTCGTCCTCTGCCGCAACGTGCTCATCTATTTCGAGGCCGACACCGTCCTGGGCATCGTGCGCGCCCTCGGCCGGCGCCTGACCCCGGAGGGCTGGCTCCTCATCGGGCATGCCGAGCCGAACCCCGCCATCGCGGCGATGCTGGAGCCCGTGAACCTGCCCGGGACGGTCGCCTACCGTCCGCGCGGGGCGGTCCCGGCGATCGTCACGCCGCCCTGGGTGCCGGTGCCGCTCCCCGACAGCGCCCCCGCCCTCACCCCGGCTC
>NZ_JBYSXL010000165.1:0-2049 GCF_058782155.1 Methylobacterium sp. FW306-05-D | reverse complement strand
CCCCCGAAGGGCCCGCCCCGGAGGCGGAGGCCGTCGCGGTGCCGGAGGCTCCGGCCGTCCACATGCCGCGCGCGATCCTGCCCGAGCGCCCCCTCCTCATCCCGGCCGGCCGGCACGTGCCGATGTCCTTCGTGGAGAACGCCGATTACGAGCACCCCTCCCTCGACCTCCTGGCCGAGCCGCCCCTGAACGACACGGAGGAGGTCGACGCCGACGTGCTGGAGCAGAACGCCCTCAACCTCCAGCAGACGGTCCAGGATTTCGGCGTGCGCGGCGACATCCTGGCGGTGCGCCCCGGCCCGGTGGTCACCCTCTACGAGCTGGAGCCGGCGCCCGGCACCAAGTCGAGCCGCGTGATCTCGCTCTCGGACGACATCGCCCGCTCGATGTCGGCGGTCTCGGCCCGCGTCGCCGTGGTCCCGGGCCGCAACGTCATCGGCATCGAACTGCCCAACGACACCCGCGAGACCGTGTACCTGCGCGAGCTCCTCGCCTCGGCCGATTTCGGGATGAGCAAGCACAAGCTCGCCCTGTGTCTGGGCAAGAACATCGGCGGCGAGCCGATCATCGCGGACCTGGCCAAGATGCCCCACCTGCTGGTGGCCGGCACCACGGGCTCGGGCAAGTCGGTGGCCATCAACACGATGATCCTGTCGCTCCTCTACCGGATGAAGCCGGAGGAGTGCCGCCTGATCATGGTCGATCCGAAGATGCTGGAGCTGTCCGTCTACGACGGCATCCCGCACCTGCTCTCCCCCGTCGTCATCGACCCGAAGAAGGCGGTCATCGCCCTCAAATGGGCCGTGCGCGAGATGGAGGAGCGCTACAAGAAGATGTCCAAGATCGCCGTGCGCAACATCGACGGCTACAACGCGCGCATGGCGGAGGCCCGGGCCAAGGGCGAGGTGATCACCCGCGAGGTCCATACCGGCTTCAACCGCGAGACGGGCCAGGCCGTCTACGAGACGGAGGAGATGGATCTCTCGGCGCTGCCCTACATCGTGATCGTGGTCGACGAGATGGCCGACCTGATGATGGTGGCGGGCAAGGACATCGAGGGGGCGATCCAGCGCCTGGCGCAGATGGCGCGCGCGGCGGGCATCCACCTGATCATGGCGACCCAGCGTCCCTCGGTGGACGTGATCACGGGCACGATCAAGGCCAACTTCCCGACCCGGATCTCCTTCCAGGTGACGAGCAAGATCGACAGCCGCACGATCCTGGGCGAGATGGGCGCCGAGCAGCTGCTGGGCCAGGGCGACATGCTGTTCATGGCCGGCGGCGGGCGCACCACGCGCGTGCACGGGCCGTTCTGCTCGGATTCGGAGGTCGAGAGCGTGGTCGCCCACCTCAAGCGCCAGGGCCGGCCCTCCTACCTCGAGGCCGTCACGGCCGACGACGGCAGCGGCGACGAGAAGCCCGCCAAGGGCTCGAAGGCGGACAAGGCCGACCGGGCCGAGAAGGCCCAGGCCGCCGAGATCGAGGACATCGACGCTCCGATCTTCGACGCGGGCGCCTATGCGGGCAGCGGCGGCATCGATCCCGGCGCCGAGCTCTACGACCAGGCGGTGCAGGTGGTGATGCGCGACCGCAAGGCCTCGACGAGCTACATCCAGCGCCGCCTGCAGATCGGCTACAACCGCGCCGCCTCGATCATGGAGCGGATGGAGATCGAGGGCATCGTCGGCCCGGCCAACCATGCCGGCAAGCGCGAGATCCTGATGGAGGGCGGCCACGCCGCCTCCGGCCTGATGGACTACGACGACTGAGCCGGCTCTCCGGGTGGGGCATTCGCCGCCCCACCCGTCGCATATTCGCCACAGGGCGGGCTTCTAAGCGGGCACCACCCGCACGCCTTCGCATCGCCTCAAGGGAGCGTCCCGATGATCGGCCGCCGTCACCGCCTCGCCGCCGGTCCGTTGCTCGTCCTGGCGGCCAGCCTCGCGCAGCCGCAGCCCGCCGCCGCCCAGGTCTCCTCCTTCCTCGACGGCCTGTTCGGCCGCAAGGAGCCGCCGGCCCCCGCGCCGGAGCCGGAGCCCGCCCCGGAGG
>NZ_JBYSXL010000164.1:0-2075 GCF_058782155.1 Methylobacterium sp. FW306-05-D | reverse complement strand
CTCCGACCCCGACCCCCGTTCCCAGTTCCAAGACGCGTACCCGAGCCCGGAAGTCAGCCATGAGCGCCTTCGATGTCCGTGACCTGCTGGATGCCGCCGGCCGGTTCGCCCCCCAGGCCGACGGCGCTCCGGCGGCCGCGCTGCCGCCCGCCGAGGCGCGGGTGCACCCGGCCGCCGCCAAGCGCCTCTCGCCGGTGGTGCTCGCCGGCTGCGTCCGGATCGCGGACTTCGTCCTGATCGCCGGTCTCGGCATCGTGATCCAGCGGCTGCAGCTCTCCGGGATCGTGCCGCTGTCGCCCCGCTACCTCGCCGCCGCCCTCGGCCTCGCCGCCCTGGCGGTCTGCCTGCTGCAGGTCTCGGGCGCCTACGGCATGGCGGCCTTCCGGACCCTGCGGGGATCGGCCCTGCGGCTGGTGGGCGCCTGGTCGCTGGCCTTCCTCCTCGTCGCCACCGCGATGGTGTTCGCCAAGATCGCCGACCATTATTCCCGGGTCTGGATGGCGAGCGTCTTCGCCTCCGGCCTCGCCGTCCTCCTCGCCGGGCGCTTCGCCCTGGCCCGCTTCATCACCGCGCAGATGCAGCGCGGCCATTTCGACCGGCGCACCGCCATCGTCGGCGGCGGACCCGTGGCCGAGGACCTGATCCGCGCCCTCGACGCCCAGTCGGACTCGGGCGTGCGCATCGTCGGCGTCTTCGACGACCGCGGCGACACCCGCTCCGACACCGTGGTGGCGGGCTACCCGAAGCTCGGCACCGTGAGCGACCTCGTCGCCTACGCCCGCACCACGCGTCTCGACCTCATCATCTTCACGATCCCGATCGCCGCCGAGGACCGCATCCTGCAGATGCTGGCCAAGCTCTGGGTCCTGCCCATCGACATCCGCCTCTCGGCCCAGGCCTCGAAGCTGCGCCTGCGCCCGCGGGCCTATTCCTACCTCGGCGCGGTGCCCGTGCTCGACATCTTCGACAAGCCGATGGCCGACTGGGACATCGTCGCCAAGAGCATCTTCGACCGGGTCGTCGGCTGCGCGATGCTGCTGGCGCTCGCCCCCGTGATGCTCGCCGTCGCCCTGGCGGTGCGCCTGACCTCGGCCGGGCCGGTGCTGTTCCGGCAGAAGCGCTACGGCTTCAACAACGAGCTGATCGAGGTCTTCAAGTTCCGCTCGATGTACGTGAACCAGAGCGATGCCGGGGCCGCCCGCCTCGTGACGAGGGACGATCCCCGCGTCACGCCCGTCGGCCGCTTCATCCGCCGGACCTCGCTGGACGAGCTGCCGCAGCTCTTCAACGTCATCAAGGGCGAGCTCTCCCTGGTCGGCCCGCGCCCGCACGCCCTCCAGGCCAAGGCCGCCAACACCCTCTACGACCAGGTGGTGGACGGCTACTTCGCCCGCCACAAGGTCAAGCCCGGCATCACCGGCTGGGCCCAGGTCAACGGCTGGCGCGGCGAGACCGACACCAGCGACAAGATCCAGAAGCGCGTCGAGCACGACCTGCACTACATCGAGAACTGGTCGATCCTGTTCGACGTGAAGATCATGCTCGCGACCCCGGTCTCGCTGTTTCGGACCAGGAACGCCTACTGATCCGGGAAAGCCCCCGAACGCAAAGAGGGTCCCTCAACAGAAAAAGGGCCGCCCCCCCGCGAGGGAGGCGGCCCTTTTCGTTCGGCCGCGAAGGGCGGAGCGTCGCCCTACGGCAGGGCGCCGGCCTTCTTCTTGACCTCGGTCATCGTGTCCTCGCAGCCCTTCATGTCGCCGGCCTTGTCCTGGGCGCGGGCCTTCTTGATCAGGTCGCGGGCCTCGGCCACGCCGCCGGCGCTGGCCGTGGTCGACGGGTCGGTCGGCTTCACGTTCGGGGCCGTGTCGAGGGCCTTGGACGAGTGCGACGAGGTCGGGCCGCCCGGCGGCTCCTTGCCGGTGACCTGCTCGGCGCCGGTGCTGTCGAGGCGGCGCTCGATCGTCGCGATCTGCTCGGAGCAGGACGAGGCGAGGGCGGGTCCGGCCGCGCCGAGGAGGACGAGGGCGGCGGGCAGGACGGTGGTGATCCGCATGGATGGGCTCTCCGGGGTGGGG
>NZ_JBYSXL010000163.1:0-2134 GCF_058782155.1 Methylobacterium sp. FW306-05-D | reverse complement strand
GGTGGGGGGCGCCGACGAGGGCGGCGGGGCCGGACAGGACGAGGAAGGCGGCCCCGAGCCGGAGGCCGCGTCGCAGAACAGGAACCATGGAAGACCCTTCGGGACGTCGCCGGGCCGAAAGACCCGACCGTCCGGATGTGCGGCGCCGCGGGGCGCCGGTTTCAGGATTGCGTGCCCGCCCCGATCAGGCGGCGTGGGTCTCGGCGCCGGAGAACACCGCCATCACGCCCGCGAGGGCGGGGGCGGCCAGCGTCGACAGGGCGGAGGCCTCCGCGGGGGCCGGACCCGCGGCCTCGGACGCCGCGGACATCGGCAGGCGCGGCAGCGCGCGGGGCTTGGGATCGTTGTAGGGCGTGTTGTAGCACTTGCGCACCGAGGCCCAGAACGCGGCCCGGTCGTCCTCGGGCAGGCGGCTCAGGGCGGTGTCGATCAGGGCCGTGGCCTCGGCCGCGAGGGCGGGGACGTCATCCGGCGCAATCCAGCTTTCAGCGGGCATGAGAAGATCTCCGAGAGGCTCGGGACAGGGTCCTACACAGCATCACATAGCTGAGCCGTGAACGCACCTGCCCCGGGTCCGGTTCTTTTCGACTCGGCTCAGATCCGTCCGATCCCTTCGGGATGGCGGACCCGGACTTCGCGCAAGCGCCGCGCGGGCTTGCCGGCGCCGCGCGGGCTTGCCGATCCGGGCATCGCTCCGATGAGGCGAAGCCCGGATCAGCCCTGCCCGAGCGCCGCGAGCCAGCGGTTGGCCTGGGCCCGGACGTTGTCCGGGGCGGTGCCGCCGTAGCTGGTGCGGCTCGAGACCGAGTTCTCGACGCCGAGCACGGCGTAGACCGCCTGCGTGATCCGCGGCTCGGCGGCCTGCATCTCCGCCAGGGTGAGCGCCTCCAGCCCCACATCGCGGGCGGAGGCCGTGCCGACGAGGCGGCCGGTGACGTGGTGCGCCTCGCGGAACGGCAGGCCGAGCTCGCGCACCAGCCAGTCGGCGAGATCGGTCGCCGTGGCGTAGCCGGAGCCGGCGGCGCGGGCGAGCACGGGCGCGTTGGGCTCGAGGTCGCGGACCATGCCGGTCATGGCGGCCAAGCACAGGGAGAGCGCCTGGAGGGCGTCGAAGGTGCCCTCCTTGTCCTCCTGCATGTCCTTCGAATAGGCGAGCGGCAGGCCCTTCATCACGATGAGCAGGCCCGTGAGCGCGCCGATGACGCGGCCGGACTTCGCCCGCACCAGCTCCGCCGCGTCCGGGTTGCGCTTCTGCGGCATGATCGACGAGCCGGTGGTGTAGCCGTCGGAGAGCTTCACGAAGTTGAACTGGGCCGAGGTCCAGACCACGAGCTCCTCGGCGAAGCGCGAGAGGTGGACGGCGCAGATCGAGGCGGCGGCCAGGGATTCGAGGGCGAAGTCGCGGTCGGCCACCGAATCGAGCGAGTTCGCGGTGGGCCGGTCGAAGCCGAGGGCCGCGGCCGTGGCGTGCCGGTCGATGGGGAAGGAGGTGCCGGCGAGCGCCGCCGCACCGAGCGGGCACTCGTTGAGCCGCGCACGGGCATCGCGGAAGCGGCCGCGGTCGCGGGCCAGCATCTCCACGTAGGCGAGGCAATGGTGCCCGAAGGTGACCGGCTGGGCCGATTGCAGGTGGGTGAAGCCCGGCATCACCGTGCCGGCATGCGCCAGGGCCTTCTCGGCCAGGGCCCGCTGCAGGTCGGCCGCCTGGGCATCGAGGCTGTCCAGGGTGTCGCGCACCCACAGCTTCATGTCGGTGGCGACCTGGTCGTTGCGCGAGCGCGCGGTGTGCAGGCGCCCGGCCGCCGGGCCGACGATCTCGGTCAGCCGGCTCTCGACGGACATGTGGATGTCCTCGAGTTCGCGGCGGAACACGAAGCCGCCCGCCTCGATTTCGTCGCGCACGGCCTTGAGCCCGTCCTGAATCGCGGCCACATCGGCGGATGGCAGGATGCCGGCCTCGCCCAGCATCGCCACATGCGCCAGCGAGCCGCGGATGTCCTGGGGCGCGAGGCGCTTGTCGAACCCGATGGAGGCGTTGATCTCCTCCATGATCTCGGCGGGGCCGCTCGCGAAGCGCCCGCCCCACATCCGGTTGCTCATGCTGTCAATGACCCTTCCAGCCCTTCGCCCCGCC
>NZ_JBYSXL010000162.1:0-2260 GCF_058782155.1 Methylobacterium sp. FW306-05-D | reverse complement strand
GGGAGGGGACCGGCGAGGCTGCGGATCACCCCTGCCGCCGCCGGCCCGCTGATCCGGACGACGCCGACGGCCGAGCGGCCGGGGCTTGTGGCAGGCGCGAAGAGGGTAGTCTGTTCGGGCATGGGAGCGACGCCCCGGAGGCCGACGCGGGTCGCGTCAAGCTGTCGTTAACCAGCTAACGAACTCGTTTCGTCGGGAAATCGTCGAATGATGGCAGAGAGTTGGCCGGACGCGGCGGGACCCTGCCCCCGCCTCCGGCCGGACGGGTCTCAGGTGTTCATCGAGTCGAAGAAGTCGTTGTTGCTCTTGGTCTGGCGCAGCTTGTCCATGAGGAACTCGATCGCGTCGGTGACGCCCATCGGGTTGAGGATGCGGCGCAGGACGTAGGTCTTCTTAAGGGCGTCCGGCGGCACCAGGAGCTCTTCCTTGCGGGTGCCCGAGCGGGTGATGTCGATGGCCGGGAAGATGCGCTTGTCGGAGACCTTGCGGTCGAGAATGATCTCGGAGTTGCCGGTGCCCTTGAACTCCTCGAAGATCACCTCGTCCATGCGCGAGCCGGTGTCGATGAGCGCGGTGGCGATGATCGAGAGCGAGCCGCCCTCCTCGATGTTGCGGGCCGCACCGAAGAAGCGCTTCGGGCGCTGCAGGGCGTTGGCGTCGACGCCGCCGGTCAGCACCTTGCCGGAGGAGGGGACGACCGTGTTGTAGGCGCGTCCGAGGCGGGTGATCGAGTCGAGCAGGATGACCACGTCGCGGCCGTGCTCCACCAGGCGCTTGGCCTTCTCGATCACCATCTCGGCGACCTGCACGTGGCGGGTGGCCGGCTCGTCGAAGGTCGAGGCGATGACCTCGCCCTTCACCGAGCGGATCATGTCGGTGACTTCCTCGGGGCGCTCGTCGATGAGCAGCACGATGAGGTAGCATTCCGGGTGGTTGATGGTGATCGACTGCGCGATGTTCTGCATCAGCACGGTCTTGCCGGTGCGCGGCGGCGCCACGATCAGGGCGCGCTGGCCCTTGCCGATCGGGGCGACGATGTCGATGATCCGCGGGCTGAAATCCTTCTTGGGCGGATTGTCCAGTTCGAGCTTGAAGCGCTGCGTCGGGAAGAGCGGCGTCAGGTTGTCGAAATGGACCTTGTGCTTGATCTTCTCCGGGTTCTCGAAGTTGATCGTGTTGACCTTCAGCAGCGCGAAGTAGCGCTCGCCGTCCTTGGGGCCGCGGATCGGGCCCTCGACGGTGTCGCCCGTGCGCAGGCCGAAGCGCCGGATCTGGGTCGGCGAGATGTAGATGTCGTCGGGGCCCGGCAGGTAGTTCGAATCGGACGAGCGCAGGAAGCCGAAGCCGTCCTGCAGCACCTCGACGGTGCCGGCGCCGATGATCTCGACCTCCTTGGCAGCGAGCTGCTTCAGGATGGCGAACATCAGCTCCTGCTTGCGCATGGTCGAGGCGTTCTCGACCTCGACCTCCTCGGCGAAGGCGATCAGGTCGGTCGGCGTCTTGGACTTGAAGTCCTGGAGCTTGACCTCGCGCATGCCGTCGAGATCGGCGGCGACGATGCCGCTCTCGGCCGGGCTTTCCACGGGGAGGGTCTCGTACGGTGACGTCATGGGGGATTCAGAACCGGCGGGAAGGGCGAGGCGGGGCAGAGGGTCGGACAGGACGGTCGGGGAGTTTGGTCGCCGGGCGCCGTTTCGGCGCCGATCAGTCGGGCCGTCCTGGGGAAAGACGGCTCCGCGCATCGTCTTGACGGAGCCTGGAGCTCACGGATGCAACGCGGCGTAACGAGGAGAGGCCCCAGCGGTACCGCGTTTCGCGGGTTTTCGCAAGGTCCGCCCGCCGGGGCATGCCTCGGGCCCTTCCGGGGGCCGTGGAGCGCGTCTCGCCGGGGCCTCAGCGGCGGCGCAGGCGGACGTAGAGGGCCCCGGCGCCGCCGTGATGGCGGGCCGCCTCCTCGAAGCCCAGGACCACGCTGCGCAGCTCCGGCGCGCGCAGCCAGTGGGGCACGCTGCGGCGGAGCACGCCGCGCTCCGAGAAGGCGTCGTCGTAGGTCGGGCCGCCCTTGCCGGTGACCACGAGGACGTGGGTGTGGCCGGCCGCCCGCGCCCGCATCAGGAAGCCGATCAGCGCCCCGTGCGCCTCCGCCTGGTACATCCCGTGGAGATCGATCCGGGCGTCGACCTGGAGGGCGCCCCGGCGCAGGGCGAGGCGGACGCGGCGCTCCAGGCCCGGCGCCGTCGGGGGGGCGGGGGCCAGGACG
>NZ_JBYSXL010000161.1:0-2352 GCF_058782155.1 Methylobacterium sp. FW306-05-D | reverse complement strand
CCCCCGCCCCCCGCGGCGCGGTGCGACGATCCTGCGCGCGCCGGACCGTCCCCGGAGGCCGATCTTCGGCGAACGCCGGCTTGGCCCCTCGCGCCGAGGCCGCTACCCTGTCGCGGATCGCTCGCGGGCGGGGCGCCCTGTCGGCCCGGAGCGCTTCGTGGGGCGCTGAGGGAGAGGGACCCTGGATGAGCAACGCCGTTCGCTACCCGCAGCTCATTCCCATGGTGCAGGCCGTGCTCGACACCCTGGCGGAGGGCATCGCGTCGGAGGAATCGGCCGCCACGGAACTGGCCAGGCTGGCGGACGGGATGCGCGACTCCCAGGACCTGATGGCGGCCGCCTTGCTCGGGACGAGCCGCGGCCATGCCGTCAAGGCGCTGGCGCTGCGAGGCCGGCGGGCGGCGCTCCTGGCCGAATATGGTCTGGAGCCGGAGTGATCGGCCCCAGCCCCGCCGGCGCGGCCACCGCGATCTCCGGAAGCCCCCGGGCGTAGAGCTTCGCCACGGCGGACCAGAACATCCCCCCATCGTCCTCCGCGAGGAGCCGCAGCCGGCCGTCGATGGCCTCCCGCGCGGCCCGCGCCATCGCCTCCAGATCCTCGGCGGCTTCGGTCACCAACGACATCGCGACCTCCTCATGCTGTGACGCACAACCGGAAACGTCCGCGATGCACAAACCGATCCCTGCGGGTGGGGATGTGCGTGGAGGAGGATCGGAGGCGTCGCTGACGGAAGGCAGGCCCTGACCCGGCAAACCATTCGGGTGATGCGGCTCCGAGGCCGACAGTCTCGCAAGCACAGTCGCCTGTCGTTATAAAGTCTACCCAAGTCGAAACGCAGAGTTAGCGCTTTGGAACGAATAAGCTTACGACCTCATCGGATAATCCGGTTCAGCAAGATGTTAATCAGATGACCCGTAATAGTTCACTGATCTCGATACCTCTACCGTTTTATAGCCTCTAGGTCATCAATCAACGGGCAGTTCTCTCAGAGGGCTGATTGAGAATTTCCTCGGGGTCGGCCGTGCTGCCCGTTGCCGAAGTCATTGGAGAGACCGCAATCAAGCGGTTGCAGTTCGCCGGCCATAACCTGGTCGCCGAGCCATGAGAGCCAGTTGGCAGCAAAACCCGCGTTGGTTGTGTCCTCGCTGTGGCGTCATGCACGCCCCAGAACTCGGCCAGCCCGCCGACATGTTCCTCGATTGGGGGCAGGTTTGGCGCCCGGCCGTGTGTGTCGCCCGATCAGGTCACGCCATCCAAGCGCGGCGATCGGATTCCAATGATCGTCACGAACTCGATTCAGTCGTCGCTAAGAACGGTGGTTTGCCTAACGCTCAAGCCCATGAGGAAAGGCTGCTTGGAATTCGAAAACTCAGCGTCTGGATCGCAGCGCAATTGGGCTAATACGGGCTCGTTCGCGTAAGCGCGTTATGAAACGGGGTGGCTCACCGTCCGCTAAGTCACCCGACCGACCAATTCGGGCAGGTCTCGATCCGCTTGTGACCGCAGGCCGCGCAGAGCTACTTGCACAATTAGTGGCGCCTCGAATTGCCAGCCCTGACGTTAGGCTTGGAGCGCTACTTCAGCTTCGCGACGATGTCGAACAGAATTATGAGCAGTATCCTCCACTGCAGGGGCCATGTGTTTTCTCATTTAAGGTATTTACCTTGTGGCCGGGCATGACGTACCCCTGAGAGGAAGAAATTTTGCCGATTACGTCTCAATGGCCGACGTGTGGCACGACGTCTTCTCTTGGAAGATATACTACTTAAGGTGAAAACTCATGTCGTCTGCAATATTTACTGTAGATAACACAACTTCTTTAAATGCGGCTTTAGAGCAAATCGACCTCGGCGGAGATCTCTCTGCGGATAACATGAAGTATACGATTATCTTCAGCCAGAGCTTTAAATTAATCGGGCAACTGTATGCGATCAATTTGGCCAGCGGCGCCGATCTCACAATTCAGGGCAACGGATACGCGTTAGACGGCGGAGGACAGTATAACGGATTCTTTGCTTACTCTGGTACAGTCTCAATCGACAACTTGGCAATTAACAATACGAAGGCAGTTGGCGGGACCGGCGGTGGAGGTGGTGCCGGGCTCGGCGGGGGGTTGTTTGTAGCCGCTGGCGCCGCGGTAACACTGAATGCTGTCAATTTCTTCCGTAATAGCGCCGTTGGCGGTGATGGCGGTGATCTTGGAGGAGGGGGCGGACTCCAGGGTGGCAATGGCGCCCACTCGGGTTTTGGCGGCAATGGCGGTGGCGGTGGCGGTGTGGGTTTTACAGCAACCGGCGGTATTACCGGCGGGGACCAGGGGCGTGCTGGTATTATCCTAGGAGCTTCAGGCG
>NZ_JBYSXL010000160.1:0-2447 GCF_058782155.1 Methylobacterium sp. FW306-05-D | reverse complement strand
GCCCCCAACCGATCCGCCCCGAAACGATCCGCCCAGGCCGGCGGCCCGGCCCAGCCGGGCGGCACCGTCGCGCGGTGCACGCCGATCGCCACGGCGCGGGCCAGCGTGCGCGCCGCCGCGTCGCCGATCCGGGCGAGGTCGAGGACCGGGTCGGCCAGAGGCACCCGGCCGGTGGCCACGGCGAAGACGACGTCGCCGTCGAGCGGCGTGTGCACGGGGTGGATCGCCCGGGCGAGGCCGTCCTGGGCCATCACGGCGAGGCGGCGGGCCTGGGCCTTGGTGAGGACGGCGTCGGTGGCCACCACCGCCAGGGTGGTGCTGGCCCCCGCGCCCGAAAGAGCTTTGCGCGGCCAGTCGAAGGCGTCGGCCGGCATCGGGGCGGGACACCCGAGGCCGCCGAACTCGTCGCCGATCTCGTAGGGGCCGGCCCAGAAATGCGGCCCCGCCCCCACCGTCACCCGGCCGAAGGCGTTCACCGCCACCAGGGCGCCGACCCGCAGGCCCAAGCCCGCGGGGCCCAAGCCCGCGCGGCCCAGGCCCGAGCCCTCCCGCAAACCGTCCACCACCGCCGAGGCCGAGCCGATCCCGCCCTTCAGGTTGGCGGTCGCGGCTCCCGTCCCGGCCCCGACGGAGCCGAGGGCGAGGTCGCGCGTCGCCGCCAGGGCCGCCGCGTAGCCGAGGTCGCGATAGGGCGAGAACCGGCCCCAGGCCTTGTCGCCGCCGTTGAGGAGATCGAACAGGATCGCGGCCGGCACGATCGGGACCCGGGCCGGGCCGACGGGAAAGCCGCGCCCGGTCTCGGCGAGATGGGCGGCGACGCCGGCGGCGGCATCGAGGCCGAAGGCCGAGCCGCCGGAGAGCACCAGGGCGTCGATGCGCTCCACGGTGCGCTCGGGATCGAGGAGGTCGGTCTCGCGGGTGCCGGGCCCGCCGCCGCGCACGTCGACCCCGGCCACCACGGGCGCGTCGAAGAGGAGCGCGGTGACGCCGCTGGCGAGGCGCAGGTCGGTGGCGTGGCCGACCCGGATTCCGGCGATGTCGGTGATGCGGTTGGTCGGCATGGTCGCGTCTCCCGGTCGGTCCAGGATCGCACGCGGCGAGGGGTTCGGGCGAGGGCTTTGGGCGAGGGCCCTCAGCCCGCCCGCGCCTGCCGGGCGGCGCGGGTGGCGTCGACGGCGTAGATCGCCAGTGCCAGCCAGATCAGCCCGAACAGCACCATCCGGTGGGGTTCCAGCCGCTCGCCGTAGACGAGGGTGCTGAGGAGGAGGAGGCAGGAGGGCGCAAGGTACTGCATCAGCCCCAGGGTCGCCAGGGTGAGCCGCTCGGCGGCGGCCGCGAACCAGATCAGCGGCAGCGCCGTGGTGACCCCGGTGAGCAGGATCAGGCCGGCCCGCACGGGGTCGCCCTGGATCACCGGGGGCGCGACCCCCGCGAGGTAGACCAGCGCCACCGGCAGGAGCACCAGCGTCTCGGCGGCGAAGCCCACCATGGCGTCGACGCCCACGACCTTGCGGGCGAGCCCGTAGAGCGAGAAGCTGCCGGCCAGCGCCAGCGAGACCCAGGGCAGGCTCCCCGCCAGGGCGACGGCCAGGAGCACGGCGCCGGCGGCCAGCGCCACCGCCGCGGCCTGGACCGGGCGCAGGCGCTCGCCCAGCACCAGGGCGCCCAGGCCCACGCTCATCAGCGGGTTGATGAAGTAGCCGAGACTCGCGTCGAGCATGTGCCCGGACTGCACGGCCTGCAGGTAGAGGAGCCAGTTCACGCCGATCAGCCCGGCCGACAGGACGAGGAGCCCGTGCCGGCGCACCAGGGGGAAGGGGTTCCGGATCCGGCGGCGCAGGGCGAGGAGCAGCCCGGCGACGAGCAGGCTCGACCAGACGATGCGGTGGGCGAGGATGCTCGGGGCCGGCACGGCGTCGAGCAGGCGGAAATGCACCGGGACCACGAGGCCCCAGCTCAGATAGGCGCCGAGCGCGTAGATCAGACCCAAAGGCCGCCTCCCCTCGCCGGCCCTCTGGCCGGCCCTGTGGCCGGCCCTTCGGCCGCCCGCGGCCCGCGGGGGACCGGGCGCGGCTTATAGCAGGCCCTCGGAAGCGCGCCCGTGCGGGATGGCGCATGGCGCGCGCGGCGCCTGGGGCGCGCTCAGCGCGTGCGGGCGAGGGTGACGGCGGGGTCGCCGCGCATCAGGGCGTTCAGGCGCTCGGTGTCGAAGCCCTCGGCGGCCTTCCGGGCCGGCTTCGGGGCCGGCGCGGCGGCGACCTTGGCCACGGGCCTGGCCGGGGCCCGGCCCGCCGCCTCGCGGGCGGGGGTCTCGCGGGGCGACGTCTCGCGGGCGGTGGAGGCCCGGGGCACGGGCGGACGGGTCACGGTCTGGCGGGCGACCGCGTCGCGCCCGAGGATGTCGCTGATCGAGGGGCCGGCCTCGGCCGGGAGCGAGCCCGTCACGG
>NZ_JBYSXL010000015.1:0-75243 GCF_058782155.1 Methylobacterium sp. FW306-05-D | reverse complement strand
GGGGGGGCGGGGGGGGGGGGGTCAGGGCCGGCCCGCGGCCGAAGCCGGCGGCCGGGGGCGCCGCCACGGGGGCGACCTCCAGCACGGTGACGGGCTTCTCGGCGAGGTAGGGGAACTCGCTGGCGCCGGTCAGCGCCTCGCGCCGGGTGGCGACGTTGCGGGCCCGGGTCGCCTGGGTGGCGGCGATCCGCTCCTGGATCGTGCCGCTCCGCAGGCTCGCCACGAGCCCGCCCGCGCGCTCGATCTCCTGGAAGGCCGCCCAGGCCGCGCTGGTCAGCTCGCCCGTCAGGGTCTCGAAGCTGCCGGCGCCGGCGGCCGGATCGGCCACCCGGGCGAGGTTGGATTCCTCGATGAGCACGATCTGGCTGTTGCGCACCACCCGGCGGGCGAAGGCGTCGCTGAGGCCCAGCGCCGCCGTGTAGGGCAGGGCGGTGATCGCGTCGGCCCCGCCGAGGCCGGCCGAGCAGGCGGCCATGGAGGTGCGCAGGATGTTCACGAAGGGGTCGCGCCGGGTCATCATCCGCCAGGCGGTCTCGGCATGCAGGCGCAGCGGCCGGGGGTCGAGGCCGCAGGCCGCCTCCACCCGCGCCCAGAGCCGGCGCATGGCCCGGAACTTGGCGATGGTCAGGAACTCGTCGGCATCGGCGGTGAGCAGCACCGCGACGGCATCCCGGGCGCGCTCCAGCGCGTGCCCGTTGGCCTCCAGCGCGCGCAGGTAGGCCACGGCGGTGGCGAGCACGGCCGCGAGCTCGGTCGCCTCGCTGGCCCCGGCCTCGTGGTAGGGCCGGCCGTCGGCGAGGCAGGCCCGGCCCGTGAAGCCCTCGGCGTCGAAGGCCGCCAGGGTGCGGCCGAGCTCGGCCCCGTAATCCTCCGCCAGGGACCCGCCGGCCGCGAGGGTGCCGATCGGGTCGAGGCCGAGGTCGAGGTCGAGACCCTTCAGGGTCTCGCCGCGGGCCGCGACCACGTCCCGGATCAGGAAGGCGGCCTCGATCCCGCGCGCGCCCGCGTCGAGCCGGGTGGCGATCAGGGGCAGCATCACGTTGCCGAGCGCCGCGTCGAGGTCGGCGGCCTTCGTCGCGGTGAGGCCGTAGCCCCGCGCGGCGGGGGCACCGGCGAAGACCAGCGTCAGGGCGTCGGCGCCGCCCTCGAGATCGGCGAGGGCGAGCGCGCTCGCCTCGGCGCCGTCCGGGTGGTCGACCCGCTGCGACACCCGCCAGGGGCCGGGGGCCCGCACCGGCTGCGCCACGGGCGCGGCGGCGTC
The DNA here is from genome assembly GCF_058782155.1 of Methylobacterium sp. FW306-05-D. Classification (NCBI taxonomy): domain Bacteria; kingdom Pseudomonadati; phylum Pseudomonadota; class Alphaproteobacteria; order Hyphomicrobiales; family Methylobacteriaceae; genus Methylobacterium; species Methylobacterium sp. FW306-05-D. The sequence goes on along the minus strand of NZ_JBYSXL010000015.1, from coordinate 73,982 downwards.
GTAGAGGGGTTCGATGCGGATGCCGTCGGCGGTCTTCGAGACGAGGCGCTTCTCGAAATCCGCTCCCTTCAGCACACCGTCGACGAGGCCGAGCCAGCGCTCGCGGGTCGCGGGCGGGAACAGGTCGGCGAGGGGACGGTCTTCCATCGGGGCTGGCCTCCGCTAGGGCCTGGCTCGGGCCAGGCGGCTTGGGCTCCGGCCGCGCGCGGCCGGGCTGTCTTTCCGGACAGCCCTTGCACGCCGTCGCGCGCGGACGCAATCGCCCTCGCGCCTTGTATTTTAAATCCCAATCCGCCGAGGCGCCCGCCCCGGCGGTCCCGGTTCGGTCAGCCGAAGATGATCAGGCCCGCGAAGCCCAGCGAGCCGACGATGATGCGCCACCAGGCGAACAGCCGGAAGCCGTGGGAGGCGACGTAGTCGAGCACCGTCCGCACCACGATGAAGGCCGAGATGAAGGCCACGATGAAGCCGATGACGATCAGGCCGGTGTCGTCCCGGGAGAGGTTCTTGTAGTTGTCGAGCAGGTCCTTGGCGAAGGCCCCCGCCATGGTGGGGATCGCGAGGTAGAACGAGAACTCGGTGGCCGAGCGCTTGTCGGCGCCCATCAGCATCGCGCCCACGATGGTGGCGCCCGAGCGCGACACGCCGGGGATCATCGCGAGGCACTGGAACAGGCCGATCCTGAAATCCATCGGCAGGGTGAAGTCGAAGACGTCGTGCTTCTTCACCTCGAGGTCGGTCTCGTCGAGGACGAGGAGGACGATGCCGCCGGCCACCAGGGTCGCGCAGACGATCCAGGGGTTGAAGAGGTAGTACTTGATGTATTTCGAGAAGAGTCCGCCCACGATCGCCGCCGGCAGGAACGCCACCAGGATGCCGAGCACGAAGCGGCGCGCCCGGGGGTCGTTGGGCAGCGCCAGGGTGATGCCGAGGAGCCGGCGGAAATAGACCGCCAGGATCGCCAGGATGGCGCCGAGCTGGATCAGCACCTCGAAGGTGTTGTTGGGTGATTCGAAGCCGATGAAGTGGCCGACGAGGAGCTGGTGCCCGGTGGACGAGACCGGGATGAACTCGGTCGCCCCCTCCACCACGGCGAGCACGACCGCCTTCGCGATGCCCATCGCATCCATCATCTCAGCGCCTCGACGGTTGGGGGTGTTTCGTGGGACCGGGCCGGCCCAAGCAGGTGGTGCCTCCACCCCGCGCGGCCTTCGCGGATCGAGGCTGATCCGTCAAGGTTGACGGATGGTTATCGCGTTCGCCGCGGCCGTGTTAATGAGGCGGCAATCATCGGGCCATACATGTCATGGCTGCCGACCATCCCCCGCGGGGCACCGATCCGACCCGTCCCCCGGCAAACCCTTCCCGTGCGAAACGGCCTCGATGGCGACGCTTTACCACTCTCCCTTCTGCCCGCATTCCCGGTTCATCCGCCTCGTCCTGTCCGAGATGGGGATGGAGCCGACGCTGATGGAGGAGCGTGCCTGGGACCGGCGCGAGGCCTTCCTGCTGATCAACCCGGCCGGGACGACGCCGGTGCTGGTGGAGCAGACCGGGCTCGCCGTGCCGGGGGCCGGCATCATCGCCGAGTATCTCGACGAGACCCGGGGGCTCGGCCTGAGCGGCCGGCGGCTCCTGCCCGAGACCACCGGCGCCCGGGTCGAGGTGCGCCGCCTGCTCGACTGGTTCCTGGTGAAGTTCAACGCCGAGGTGACGGAGTATCTCGTCACCGAGAAGATCTCGAAGCGCTTCATGAACAGCGCCAACGGCGGCGGCCCGCCGGACATGAACGCCATTCGCGCCGCGCGCACCAACGTGCGCTACCACATGAAGTATATCGGCTACCTGATGTCCCGCCGGAAATGGCTGGCGGGCGACCATCTGACCTATGCGGATCTCGCGGCGGCGGCCCACCTGTCCTGCGTGGATTATCTCGGCGACGTGCCATGGGACGAGGACGAGACGGCGAGGGACTGGTACGCGCGGGTGAAGTCCCGCCCGTGCTTCCGCACCCTGCTGGCCGACCGGGTGCCCGGCATGGCGCCGGCGGACCATTACGCGAACCTGGATTTTTGACCGCGCCGCGCGGGCCGAAGCCGCCGCGGAAGATCCTGGCGGGTGCGGACCTGCGTCGCGCCGTCGAGGCCCGCGCCCGGCTCCTCGGCTTCGAGGCCGTCCGCGTCGCCCGGCCGGACGCCGTGCCCGAACTCCGGGACCGGCTGCCCGCCTGGCTCGCCGCCGAACACCACGGCAGCATGGATTGGATGGTCGAGCGGGCCGACCAGCGCGCCGACCCCGCCACCCTGTGGCCCGGCGTCCGCAGCGTGGTCATGCTCGGCATGAATTACGGCCCCGAGGGCGACCCCCTGGCGATCCTGGCGCGGACGGACCGGGGCGCCATCGCGGCCTATGCCCGGCGGCGGGACTACCACGAGGTGGTCAAGGGCAAGCTGAAGGAGCTCGGCGGCTACCTCTCGGCCAAGGGCGACGTCCGGGTGAAGGTCTTCGTCGACACCGCGCCCGTGATGGAGAAGCCGCTCGCCGCCGCCGCCGGCCTCGGCTGGCAGGGCAAGCACACCGTGCTGGTTTCGCGGGAGCTCGGCAACTGGCTGCTGCTCGGCGCGATCTACACCTCGGCCGAGCTGGAGCCTGACGCGCCGGAGGCCGACCATTGCGGCTCGTGCCGCCGCTGCCTCGACATCTGCCCGACCAACGCCTTCCCGGCGCCCTACCAGCTCGATGCCCGCCGCTGCATCGCCTACCTCACCATCGAGCATGCCGGGCCGATCCCGACGGAGTTCCGCGCCGCCATCGGCAACCGGGTCTTCGGCTGCGACGACTGCCTCGCCGTCTGCCCCTGGAACAAGTTCGCCGCCGTGGCCGCCGAGGGCCGCATGGCCGCGCGCGCGGACCTCGCCGCGCCGCCCCTGGCCGAGCTGGCGGCCCTCGACGAGGCCGGCTTCCGCGCCCATTTCGCCGGCACGCCCGTCAAGCGCACCGGGCGCGACCGCTTCCTGCGCAACGTGCTCATCGCCATCGGCAACTCCGGCCGCCCCGACCTCGCCCCCGCGGCGGAAGCGAACCTCGCCGATCCCGCGCCCCTGGTGCGCGGCATGGCGGTGTGGGCCCTCGGGCGCCTCGTCGCCCGGCCCCGCCTGCGGGACCTTTTCAACGCCCGGGGTTTCGGCGAAACCGACGACGCCGTCCGGACCGAGTGGCGCCGCGCCCTCGACCCCGGCGGCCCCGAGACGACAGGACACGCCGCCTCATGAACCTCTTCGTCTTCGGCCTCGGCTTCACCGCCCGCCGCTTCGTGGAGCGCGCCCGGAGCCGCTTCGACACGGTGCGCGCCACCGTCACCGATCCGGCGCGGACCGGACCCGGCGACATCGCCGAGATGCGGGCCTTCGGACCGGATCGCGACGACCCGCGCATCGCGGCCGACCTCGCCGACACGGACGTGCTCCTGGTCTCGGCGCCTCCGGTCCGCGACCTCGACACGACCCTCGCGGTATACCGTGACGCCATCGCCACGAGCCGCATCGGCTGGATCGGCTACCTCTCGACCATCGGGGTCTACGGCGACCACCAGGGCGCCTGGATCGACGAGGACACGGCCCCGAGCCCGGTGAGCGGCCGCTCGCAAGGGCGCCTCGCCGTCGAGGAGGCCTGGCTGGCGCTGGGCCGCGAGACCGGCAAGCCCGTGCAGGTGTTCCGCCTGTCGGGCATCTACGGCCCGGGCCGCAACCCGATCGTGAAGCTGCGCGAGGGCAAGTCGCAGCGGATTATCAAGCCGGGCCAGGTCTTTAACCGAATCCACGTGGACGACATCGCCACGACCCTGCTGGCGTCCCTCGACCGGCCCCGGAACGGCGCGGTCTACAACGTCACCGACGACGAGCCGACGCCGCCGCAGGTGGTCACCGAGTACGCGGCCAAGCTCGCCGGCCTGCCGCTGCCCCCGGAGATCGATTTCGAGACCGCCGACCTCAGCCCGATGGCCCGCAGCTTCTACGGCGAGAACAAGCGGGTGCGGAACCACCGGATTCGGACGGAACTCGGGGTCGAACTCGCCTATCCGACCTATCGCGAGGGCCTCGCCGCCCTCGTGGCGGATGCCCGCGCCTGAGAATCCCTCAGGCCGCCTGCCGGTTCGCCGGCACGCCGAAATGGTCCCGGTAGCGCGCCGCGATGGCCGAGACCGGCAGCACCACGAAGACGTCGGTGGTGCCGAACTGATGGTCCACCACGGCCCCGTCGCCGAAGGTGGCGCCGACGCGCAGATAGCCCTTGATCAGCGGCGGCAGCGCCTGCAGCGCCGCCTTCGGGTCCACGGCCTCGCGGGCGAGGCGGTCCATCGCGACGTAGCGCTCCGGCAGGGCGCGGGCGCACCAGCCCTCGGCGGCGCGGGCATGGTGATGCAGGAAGCTCAACGGCAGGGCGAGGCGCTCGGGGTCGGTCCCCTCCAGGCTGGCGCAGCCCAGCATCGCGTCGATGCGGTGGTGTTGGACATAGGCCCAGATGCCGGCCCAGAGCAGTTCCACCGTCCGCTTCGTCCGGTAGGGCTTCAGCACGCAGGAGCGCCCGAGTTCGAGGAAGCGCGCACCGGGATTGGCCGCCATCATCGGAGCGATGTCGTACTCAGCCGCGGTATAGAACCCGAAATGGCGGTCGGCCGCCTCCTGGCGCAGCAGCCGGTAGGTGCCGACCACCTTCGGCCGGGCCCGGCGGAAGGGCTTGGCGGCGAAGGGCGTCGTGTCCACCGCCGCGTGGTCGATCACGAGGAGATGGTCGCAGACCGCGTCGTACTCGTCGATGTCCCGGCGCGACAGCATGGCGAGGCCGCTCGGGACCGCCGACATCTCCTCGTAGAACACCCGATAGCGCAGGCGCTGCGCCCGGCGGATCTCGGAGACCGTGGTGGCGAGGCGCACCTCCAAGCTGCCGATCCGCCCGAGGGTCGGGGCGAGTCCGGGCGCGGCCAGCGGCTTCCTCAGCCGGGGCTTGAATCGGATCGGTGCCGCGCCCGGCGGCAGCAGAAGGCCGCGCGGATGGAAGGCGGGGAGGCCGGCGCGGCCGGCTTCCGCGGTGCGCTGCTTCAGCCGGGCGAAGGGGGCGTGCACGTGCGCCTCCCAGCCATTGAGCCACGCCGTGGAGGCATCGCGCGCGAAGTTCGGGACCATCGTCCAATCCGCCCTGTCCGGACATCGAGGCGGCTCCGCGGGAGCCCCGGGCCTCGTGCCTTCGGGAGGTCACAACATCACGAAGCGCACACGCTTTTATGACACGGATTGCTGTATTGCCAGAGGGGTTTGCGCTGGGCTCATACCGGTCCTTTGACGACCTTCCGATGGATAGTCGCCGAAGGACCGGACCTTCGAAAATTTAGACGAACTGGTTCAGGCCCGGGATCGAGCCGACGATCGGACCCATCACGTCCTCGCCGGCCTTCTCGCGTCCATAGGCGAACAGTTCCTGGCCGAGGGGCTGCATCTGGCCCATCGGCACACCGGCCGACATCAGCTTCTGGCCCAGCGCCATGACGCCACCACCGCCCATCATGCCGCCGAGCATGCCCATCAGGCCGCCACCGCCTTCGCCGGCATTGGACTCGGCGATCGCGGTCTCGGACCCCGGCAGGGCACTGAGCAGCTGACTCACCTCGGTGGCGGGCCCCTCCTTCTGGAGGAAGGCCAGGATGTGGCCGATGGCGGTCTGGGCCGTCGCGGCATCGAGGCCGGTCCGGTTCGTGACGCGGGCGATCAACTCTTCCATCTCAAACGGGCTCCTGGGTGACCGGGCCTTCTGCGCGGCCGGTATCGCTGCTCGGTCGGGATCTTGTCCTTCCGGCCTCGCCGCCGCGAAATCAAGGCCGCTCCGCGAGGCGCTGGCAAATGCCGCGGGCGCGACCCATAACCGTGATCGTCGATGCTGGTGCGTTCTGCCCGGCGAGGAGGAGCGGACGGTCATGCAGGACGACGGCACGATCCTGGTCGGCAAGGCGCCGCTCAAGGATGGCAACTTCAAGCCCGAAGGCCTGACCCTTCGGCTGGCCAACCGACACGGCCTCGTGGCGGGTGCCACGGGCACCGGCAAGACGGTGACCCTGCAGGTGATGGCGGAGGGCTTTTCCAACGCCGGCGTCCCGGTCTTCGCCGCCGACATCAAGGGCGACCTCTCGGGCCTCGCGGCGGCCGGCGAATCGAAGCCGGTCTTCGTCAAGCGCGCCCAAGAGCTGGGCATTCCCTACGAGCCCGACCGGTTCCCGACCGTGTTCTGGGACCTGTTCGGCGACCAGGGGCATCCGATCCGCTGCACCGTCATCGAAATGGGACCGCTGCTGCTCGCGCGCCTGTTGGAGCTCAACGATACCCAGGAGGGGGTGCTCAACATCGCCTTCCGGGTCGCCGACGACAACAAGTGGCCGGTCCTCGACCTGAAGGACCTGCGCGCGCTGCTCCTCTATCTCACCGAGAACCTCAAGGCGGTCTCGGGCCAGTATGGCAACGTCTCGGCGGCCTCCGTAGGCGCCATCCAGCGCCAGCTCCTCATGCTCGAGAACCAGGGGGCCGACCGGTTCTTCGGCGAACCGGCTCTCGATCTGAACGACTTCATGCGGGTCGACCGCGAGGGAAGGGGCATCGTCAACATCCTGGCCGCCGACAAGCTGATGCAGCGGCCCCGGCTCTACGCCTCGTTCCTGCTCTGGATGCTCTCCGAGCTATTCGAGCAATTGCCCGAGGTCGGCGACCTCGAGAAGCCGAAGCTGGTGTTCTTCTTCGACGAGGCGCACCTCCTGTTCGACGACGCTCCGAAGGCTTTGCTCGATGCGGTGGAACAGGTGGTCCGCCTGATCCGGTCGAAGGGGGTCGGCGTCTACTTCGTGACGCAGAACCCCCTCGACGTGCCGGAGTCGGTACTGGGCCAGCTCGGCAACCGGGTGCAGCATGCGCTGCGCGCCTTCACGCCCCGCGACCAGCGCGCGGTGAAGGCCGCCGCCGAGACGTTCCGCCAGAATCCCGGCTTCGACGTCGCCAAGGCGATCACGGAACTCGGCGTCGGCGAGGCGCTGGTGTCCTTCCTGGAGGCGAAGGGCACGCCCTCGGTCGTGGAGCGCGCTCTGATCGCCCCGCCGCAGGGTCGCGTCGGCCCGATCACCCCAGCCGAGCGCGCTGACCTCATCGCGAAAAGCCCGGTGCGGGGCAAATATGACCAGTCGGTCGACAACGAGAGCGCTTACGAGATGCTCGCTGCCCGCAAGGGCCTGGACGGCGGCGGAACCGACGGTGCCGAGCCTGCCGAGGGGGGCTTAGGCGGAATGCTCGGCGGCTGGCTCGGGGGTGTGCTCGGCGGCAAGCCCGCCGGCAAGGGCGGTCGCCGGCCCGCCCCCGGCCTCGCCGAGCAGGTGCTGGGCAACGCCGCCCGCTCGATGGCCCGCAAGGTCGGCACGGAGGTCGGCAACGCGATCCTGCGGAACGTGCTGGGCGGGCTGACCAAACGGTAGGCCGCCGGGCGTCGACGCTTCGCCCAGCATTGACAAATCACCCCGTCCCCGCCTATCCACCGCCTCTCGCGCGGCTTCCTCGACGAAGTTCGCGCGTTTCGCGTTCGCGCTCGGCACAGACGACAAGTCCCGATCCGGTGTCGCGGATGACCTGAACAAGAAGACGGTCCAGGCATCGCCGCGAGGCGCGCCGGAGGCCGGCAGAGAACACGAAGAGAGAACGATGTTCGCAGTCATCAAGACGGGCGGCAAGCAGTATCGCGTTGCCGCCAACGACACCATCACGATCGCCACGCTCGAGGGCGAGGCAGGTTCGGCCGTGACCTTCGGGGACGTGCTCCTGTTCACGAACGGCGAGGGCGCGACCCAGGTCGGCGCACCGCTGCTCTCGGGCATCAGCGTCACCGGCGAGATCGTCAGCCACGGCCGCGACGCGAAGGTCATCGCCTTCAAGAAGCGCCGCCGTCAGAACTCCCGGCGCAAGCGGGGCCACCGCCAGCACCACACGGTGGTCCGCATCACCGGCATCAGCGCCTGACGATCCGACCTGAGATTCAAGAATTCGGAGTAACTCCCCATGGCCCATAAAAAAGCAGGCGGCTCGTCCCGCAACGGCCGCGACTCGGCCGGTCAGCGCCTCGGCGTGAAGAAGTTCGGTTCCGAGGCAGTCATCGCCGGCAACATCATCGTGCGCCAGCGCGGCACCAAGTGGCATCCCGGCACCAATGTCGGCATGGGCACGGACCACACCCTGTTCGCCAAGACCGACGGTCGCGTCCTGTTCGAGACGAAGCGCGGCCGCGCCTTCGTCACCGTCGTGCCGGTGCAGGACGCCGCCGAGTAAGGCGTTTTGCCAGGGCCTTCCGCCGGGCGGGCCCGACCACCAGATGATCCCGGGGAAGATGGGAAACCGTCTTCCCCGTTGTCGTTTCTCATCACGATATTCCGGTGGTGCTCCTGCATCCCGACATCCAACCTGATCTGAGTCCGCCCGTGAAATTCCTCGACGAAGCCAAAGTCTATGTCCGCTCCGGCGACGGTGGCGCCGGCTGCGTGGCTTTCCGCCGTGAAAAGTTCATCGAGTTCGGCGGGCCGAACGGCGGCGATGGCGGTCGCGGCGGCGATGTCTGGGTCGAGTGCGTCGACGGCCTCAACACCCTGATCGACTACCGCTACCAGCAGCACTTCAAGGCCAAGAAGGGCGAGCACGGCATGGGCTCGAACCGCCACGGAGCCAACGGCGCCGACGTGGTGCTGAAGGTGCCGGCCGGAACCGAGATTCTGGCCGAGGACGGCGAGACCCTGATCGCCGACATGACCCATGTCGGCCAGCGTGTGCGTCTCGCCAAGGGCGGCAATGGCGGCTTCGGCAACGCCTACTTCACCACCTCGACCAACCGGGCCCCGAAGCATGCCAATCCCGGGCTGGAAGGCCACGAACAGTGGGTCTGGCTGCGCCTGAAGCTCATCGCCGATGCGGGCCTCGTTGGTCTGCCCAATGCAGGCAAGTCGACCTTCCTCGCCACCGTGACGGCCGCCAAGCCCAAGATCGCCGACTATCCCTTCACCACGCTCCACCCCGGTCTCGGCGTCGTGCGCTCCGACGAGCGGGAATTCGTCCTCGCCGACATTCCAGGCCTGATCGAGGGTGCCCATGACGGCGTCGGCCTCGGCGACAAGTTCCTCGCCCACGTCGAGCGCTGCCGGGTGCTGCTGCACCTCGTGGAAGCCACCAACGAGCATGCCGGCCAGACCTACAAGCTCGTCCGGCGGGAGCTCACGGCCTATGGCCACGGCCTCGACAAGAAGCCCGAGATCGTGGCCCTCTCCAAGGCCGACGTGGTCGATCCGGACGTGCTCAAGGAGCAGGTCGCCCGCCTGAAGCGGGCTTCGAAAAAGAAGCCCCTGATCCTCTCCTCCGCCACCGGTCTCGGCGTGCAGGACGCCCTGCGGGCGCTCGCCCAGGAGATGGATGCGGCCAAGCGCGCCGAGGCCGAGGCACAGCCTGCCGAGGCGTGGCAGCCCTGAGGCGATGCCGCCAGCCCTTGTGCAGCGGGCAACCGCTCGTCACAAGCGGAGGATCGTCCTCCCGCCGACGCTGCCGATGACCTCCGACGCCCTGATCCCGAACCTCCAAGATTTCCGCCGCATCGTCATCAAGGTCGGCTCGGCCCTCCTCGTCGATCGGACGCGCGGACGCCTGCGACATGCCTGGTTGAGTGCGCTCGCCGAGGACATCGCCGACCTGCATGCCAGCGGAGCCGATGTGCTCGTCGTCTCTTCCGGCGCCATCGCGCTGGGGCGCACGGTGCTCGGCTATCCGCCCGGCACCCTGCGCCTGGAAGAAAGTCAGGCGGCCGCGGCCGTCGGGCAGATCGCTCTGGCACGGCACTGGTCGGAGGCCCTGGGTCATCACGGCATCGCGGCCGGGCAGATTCTGGTGACGCCGCAGGACACGGAGGAGCGTCGGCGCTATCTCAATGCCCGCGCCACGGTCCTGAAGCTCCTTGAGGTGCGGGCCGTGCCCGTCGTGAACGAGAACGACACGGTCGCCACCAGCGAGATCCGATACGGCGACAACGACCGCCTCGCCGCCCGCGTCGCCACGATGATCGGCGCCGATGTGCTGGTGCTGTTCTCGGACATCGACGGGCTCTATACCGCGCCTCCGAACACCGACCCGGGCGCGCGCCATCTGCCCCTGATTGAGCGGATCACGCCCGAGATCGAGGCCATGGCCGGCGGCCCGGCCTCGGAGCTCTCACGCGGCGGCATGCGCACCAAGGTCGAGGCGGCCAAGATCGCCGCCAGCGGCGGCACCCACATGATCATCGCCGACGGACGCGAGAAGAATCCCCTGCGCACCATCCTGCGGGGCGGCCGCTGCAGCTGGTTCCTGTCGGGGTCGAATCCCGTCACCGCCCGCAAGAGCTGGATCGCCGGCTCCCTGGAGCCGCGCGGCATCCTCACGGTCGATGCCGGTGCGGCACGGGCGCTCCAGGGCGGCGCGAGCCTGCTTCCGGTGGGTGTCACCAAGGTCCAGGGCGGCTTCGGGCGCGGCGATGCCGTGGTGATCCGAGACGAGGCCGGACGCATCCTCGGGCGCGGCCTCGTAGCCTATGACAGCGACCAGGCCCTGCGCATCATCGGCCGGCCGAGTCGGGAAATCGCAGATCTCCTCACCCATCCGGGCCGGGCAGAAATGGTGCACCGCGACGACCTCGCCATGGTTGGGGAATAGCTGCTCTGTCAGCGGCAATGCTTGTTTTGACCGTATCTGCCATGGCATGACGGGCGGGAACACATGGCGGCCGCGCCCCTTTCCGCGACGGTCGCGAGGATGAAGGCCGTGCCCGTTCTGAACCTGCGAACCGATTTTGCGCCCCCCGGCGATCTCTCCGAGGAGATGAACGCCATCGGCCGGCGCGCCCGCGCCGCCGCCCGCCAGATCGCCCTCGCGCCGGCCCAGACCAAGGACGCAGCGCTGCGCCTGATCTCCGATCGCCTCCGGGCCGAGCGGGACGCCATCCTGGCCGAGAATGCCCGTGACGTGGAGGCGGCTCGCGCCGCGGGTCAGACCCAGGCGCTCATCGACCGGCTTACCCTCGACGCGGCACGCCTCAACGGCATCGCGGATGCGGTGGCCAAGATCGGCGCATTGCCGGACCCTGTCGGCCGCCAGATCGCAGCTTTCGAGCGGCCCAACGGATTGCTGATCGAGCGCATCGCCGTGCCCCTCGGCGTGATCGGTGTCATCTTCGAGAGCCGCCCCAACGTCACCGCCGATGCCGGGGCGCTCTGCCTGAAGGCCGGCAATGCCGCGATCCTGCGGGCGGGCTCGGACAGCCACCGCTCCGCCATGGCCATCGCCCGTGTCATGCGCGTAGGTCTGGAGGCCGCCGGTCTGCCCGCCGATGCCATCCAGATCGTCCCGACCCGCGACCGTGCGGCGGTGGGGGCGATGCTCACCGGCCTCGACGGCGGCATCGACGTCATCGTGCCCCGCGGCGGGCGCGGCCTCGTGGAGCGGGTCCAGGCCGAGGCCCGCGTGCCTGTCTTCGCCCATCTCGACGGCATCTGCCACGTCTACGTGGCGGCAGGCGCCGATCTCGAGATGGCCCGGACCGTCGTCCTCAACAGCAAGATGCGGCGCACCGGCATCTGCGGCGCAGCCGAGACCCTGCTCGTCGACCGGGCCTGCGCGGACACGCATCTCGCTCCCCTCGTCGCCGCCCTCCTGGAAGCCGGCTGCGCCGTGCGCGGCGATGCTGCCACCCAGGCCGTCGACGATCGGGTCACCGCCGCCACCGATATCGACTGGCGCACCGAGTACCTCGACGCCGTCATTTCGGTGCGGGTGGTCGACGGTCTCGAGGCAGCGATCGAGCACATCGAGACCAACGGCTCGCATCACACCGACGCGATCATCACCGACGACATGGCGGAGGCGACCCGGTTCCTCGCCGAAGTCGATTCGGCAATCGTGACGCACAATGCCTCAACCCAATTCGCCGACGGAGGCGAGTTCGGTTTCGGGGCCGAGATCGGCATTGCCACCGGCCGCATGCACGCCCGCGGCCCGGTGGGCGTCGAGCAGCTGACCACCTTCAAGTATCGCGTTCATGGGAACGGGCAGACGCGTCCTTGACGCGGCCCCCTCCGCCCCGTTCGTGCTCCGATGCGCCTTGATGCGTCGGGGCCGGCGCACCTTCCCCCCGTCGCGCCGGGCCTGCGCATCGGCCTCTACGGCGGCTCCTTCAACCCGGCCCATCTCGGGCATCGGCATGTCAGTCTTGTCGCCCTGAGACGGCTGCGCCTCGACCGCATCTGGTGGATGGTGACCCCCGGCAATCCGCTGAAGGACCGGGGCGAACTCGCGGCCATCGATCGCCGGGTCGCACGAGCGGACCGCGTCGCCGACCACCCCCGCATCGCGGTCACCGACTTCGAATCGCGGATCGGTGCGCAATACACCCGCCAAACCCTTCGGTATCTCACCCGTCGCAACCCATCGGTGCGCTTCGTCTGGATCATGGGCGCCGACAGCCTCGCGACATTTCATCGCTGGCAGGGATTTTTTGAGATCGCCAGCCTGATGCCGATCGCCATCATCGACCGGCCAGGCTTCACGCTGACGGGGCCGGCCGCACGCGCAGCCCAGGCCCTCGCGCGCTGGCGCATTCCGGAGGCCGATGCATCCACCCTGGCAGACCGACCAGCCCCCGCCTGGATCTTCCTGCACGGACCGCGCTCGGCCCTCTCGTCCACGGCGCTGCGGGCCGGCGCGAAGGATGGCGCATAGGCGGGTTCACGGGCCGGTCATGGAAAAGGCAAGAGCCACGTTCCACTTTATCCGCATACAGGGTACGATCATGGGATGACGATGGCGATTGCAGGAACTCAGACGCTGAACGACGCGGTCCATACCGGAGCCCCGGGCTCCGACGATTCCACCAGCCGGAAGATCGACGATCTTCGGAGCCTGGCCCTCGATTGCCTCGAGGACATGAAGGCCGAAGAGACGATCGAGATCGATCTGATGGGTCGGACTTCCCTGGCCGACACCATGATCATCACCTCCGGTCGCTCCCAGCGCCATGTCGGCGCGATTGCCGACCGGGTCCTGCAGGAGATGAAGTCGAAGGGTCTCGGTACCGCCCGGGTCGAGGGCCTCCCGGCCTGCGATTGGGTGCTGATCGACGCCGGCGACATCATCCTACACATCTTCCGGCCGGAGGTGCGCGGCTTCTATAATCTCGAGAAGATGTGGGGAGCCGATCGTCCGACCAGCGACCGTCCCGTGTCCGCCCTGGCCGAGTGAGCGCCGGCCCCGCTTCGTGCGCCTCCTCGTGGCGGCGGTCGGCCGCCTAAAGCCCGGGCCCGAGCGCGATCTCGCCCTCCGCTACCGCGAGCGGGCCGCTCAGATGGGGCGTGGTCTCGGCTTCAGTGCGTGCGACGTCACCGAAATCCCTGAGAGTCGGGCACGGCGTGCTCCGGATCGGGCCGCCGAGGAAGGGGCGGCCATCCTCGCGCAAGCGGCCACCGGCGCGGTTCTGGCGATCTACGACGAGCGCGGCCGGTCGGACCTCACCAGCGAGACCATCGCGGCGCGCATCGGCGGCTGGCGCGATGCCGGTCGCTCCGTCCTCATTCTTGCCATCGGGGGCGCCGATGGTCTCGATGCCGTCGTGAGGAACCGGGCTGAACTCGCCCTGTCCTTCGGAGCCGCCACCTTGCCGCACGGACTTGTGCGCATCCTCGCCCTGGAGCAGGTGTATCGCTCTCTGACGATCCTGGCGGGCCACCCGTACCACCGCGGAAACCTCGACGAGCGATGAATCCGGCCACGCGACGCAGGCGAGACGGCATGAGGAGCGGCCTGCTGGCGCTCGCCTTCCTCGTCCCACCGCTGCTCGTGCTGCCGGTCGCCCCGCGTGCCGAGACGCCCGCGACGCCGGAGGCGGTCCAGAAGGCCCTGGAGGAGAAGACCCGCCGGGCCGAGAACCTGAAGCGTATCGAGGAGGCGCTGGCCGCCAGCACCGGGGCCCGCGCCAAGTTCGAGGCGGAGATCGCCAGCATCGGCGGCGACCGGACCAAGCTCAATACCGCGCTCCTCGACGCCACCCGCCAGGCGCAGGCCACCGAGGTCCGGATGAGCCGCCTCGAAGAGCGCCTGAAGACCCTCGGGGCCAGCGAGGCGGCCCTGCGTCGGTCGCTGGAGGCCCGGCGCGGCGTGATCGCCGAGATCCTGGCGGCCCTGCAGCGGATGGGTCGGCGCCCGCCCCCCGCCGTGCTGGTGCGGCCCGAAGACGTGCTCGCGGTGATCCGCACCTCGATGCTGCTGGGCGCCGTCGTGCCGGAGTTGCGTGGCGAGGCCGAGACCCTGGCGGCGGATCTCTCCGAGCTCGTTCGTCTCAAGGGACTGATTGCGGCTGATCGCGAGGGCCTGACCAACGACCTTGCGGGCTGGGCCCGGGAGCAGCAGCGGCTGAACGCCCTGATCGCGGCGCGCCGTGCCCGTCAGGCGGAGATCGAGAGCGGCCTCGCGGCCGAGCGGACCCGCACCGCCGAACTGTCGGTCCAGGCCCGCAGTCTTAAGGATCTCCTCGACCGGATGGAGGGAGAGGTCGCCTCCGCCCGCCGTGCGGCGGAGGAGGCCCGGGCTGCCGAGACCCGCGAGGCCCGTGCGACGCAGGAGCGCTTCGCCGCCGCCGGCGCCCGGGACCCGGCTCGACTGGCGCCGAAGGTGCGTTTCGTCGACACCCGTGGCGACCTGCCGCGTCCGGTGAGTGGCGCGCTCCTGCGCAGCTTCAACCAGCCCGACGGAAACGGCGGCACGACCCGCGGCATATCGCTCGCGACCCGGCCAAAGGCGGTGGTTTCGTCACCGGCCGATGGCTGGGTGTCCTTCGCTGGGCAGTTCCGTTCATACGGGCGTCTCTTGATCATCAACGCCGGCGATGGCTACTATCTCTTGTTGGCGGGGATGGACCAGATCAACGTCGAGGTCGGCCAGTTCGTGCTCGCGGGCGAGCCGGTGGCGGCGATGGGGGAGGGCGGAACCGGTGCCGACGCGGCAGCCGGTGATCGCGGCGATCCGGTCCTGTACGTAGAGTTCAGAAAAGACGGCGGCTCCATCGATCCGGAGCCTTGGTGGGCGAAAAGCCCCAGCGAGAAGGTTCGCGGATAATGCGCAAGGTTTCCCTCGTTCTGCTCGGCGCGTTCATCGGCGTCGGGTCCTCCATGGTGGCGACCCAGACCCGCCTGCTCTCCGGAACGAGCGCGGTCGCGGCATCCGCAGAGACCTACCGCCAACTCAGCCTGTTCGGCGACGTGTTCGAGAAGGTGCGTACCGACTACGTCGAGAAGCCCGACGAGGCGAAGCTGATCGAGGCAGCCGTCAACGGCATGCTGACCTCCCTCGATCCGCATTCGAGCTACATGGATTCCAAGAGCTTCCGCGACATGCAGGTGCAGACGCGTGGCGAGTTCGGCGGCCTCGGCATCGAGGTCACGATGGAGGACGGCCTGATCAAGGTCGTGACGCCGATCGACGACACGCCCGCCTCGAAGGCCGGCATTCTCACCAACGACATCATCACGCAGATCGACGAGGATCAGGTCCAGGGCCTGACCCTCAACCAGGCCGTCGACAAGATGCGCGGCCCGGTGAACTCGCCGGTGAAGCTGAAGATCAGCCGTAAGGAGTCGAAGGACCCGATCGAGGTCACGCTCAACCGCGACGTGATCAAGATCAAGCCCGTGCGCTCCCGCGCCGAGGGCGGCGATGTGGGCTACATCCGCCTGACCCAGTTCAACGAGCAGACCTTCGACGGCCTGCGCGCGGCGATCGACAAGCTGAACGCCGATATCGGCGCCGACAAGCTCAAGGGCTACGTGCTCGACCTGCGCAACAATCCCGGCGGTCTCCTGGACCAGGCGGTGATGGTGTCCGACGCCTTCCTCGACCGCGGCGAGATCGTCTCCACCCGCGGCCGCAATCCGGACGAGACGCAGCGGTTCTCGGCCAAGTCCGGCGACCTGACGAAGGGCAAGCCCATCGTCGTGCTGGTCAACGGCGGCTCGGCTTCGGCCTCCGAGATCGTGGCCGGCGCCCTGCAGGATCACAAGCGCGCCACGGTGCTGGGCACACGGTCGTTCGGCAAGGGCTCGGTGCAGTCGATCATCCCGCTGGGCGGCAGCGGCGCTCTGCGCCTGACCACGGCGCGCTACTACACGCCGTCCGGCCGCTCGATCCAGGCCAAGGGCATCGAGCCGGACCAGGAGGTCCTGCAGGAGGTGCCGGACGAGCTGAAGGGCAAGGACGAGACCAAGGGCGAAGCCGGCCTGAAGGGCCACCTCAAGCAGAAGGACGTCGAGGAGCGCGGCGGCTCGTCCGCCTACGTCCCGCCGGACCCGGCCAAGGACAAGCAGCTCATCGCCGCCTTCGATTTCCTGCGCGGCATTCAGAAGGGCGCGGCCAACACGCCGAAGGCCGCCGTTCCGAACTGATTCACATCAGCATCGCCTTAGCGATGCGTTAACCATGACGGCCCCCAATGTCGGTCCAGGACCGACGTGGGGGCCGTTGCTGTTTCGGCCGTGAGAAGGCCCCCCCGCGCATCGGTCCGGAAGCCTGGGGAAGCGGCTGCGCGTGGCCACCGACGACATCCTGACTCGTCCGCTCGGCGGCAAGCCGACCGCCGGCCAGCGCCTTCGGTCGCTGCTGCAGGTGAAGGTGACCGCGCCGATGGTGCTCGGCGGACTCGTGGTGGGTCTCGTCCTCGGCGCCAGCATCCTCGTCGTGGCAGGAGATCCCGAGGGCGGCGAGCCGAGCGCGATCGCGACCATCGCGCTTCGTGAACCTGCGGCGGTGGAACCGGCGGAACAGGCGGCCAAGTCCGAGGCGCCGAAAGCCGGTCCGAGCAGCGCCAGCGAGGTGGAGAATGCCTCTGGCGTGACCGTCGTGCGCCCGACCGGTACGGCGGCGCCCACGGATGCGGTGGTGATCCAGGTTCCGCCCGCGGCTCCGGTCAAGCTGACCGCCGCTCCCGATCCGCGCCTCGTCGAGCGCGGGCGCCACGGCAACATCCCGCGCCTCGGGGACGGGCGCCTGCGCGCTCTCGACGTCTACGCCCGCCCTGATGCCGGCGGTTCAGGCCCCCGCATCGCCATCCTGGTCTCGGGCCTGGGGATCGGTCAGGCGGCGACCGCCAGCGCCATCACCCGGCTTCCGCCCGCGATCAGCCTCGGCTTCGCGCCCTACGGCAGCGACCTCGAACGGACCGTCGCCCGAGCCCGCGAAGCCGGGCACGAGGCCCTGCTCCAGGCGCCGATGGAGCCGTTCGACTACCCCGACAGCGATCCGGGCCCGCAGACGCTGCTGACCGGTTCGCGCCCTCCGGAGAACCTCGACCGACTGAGCTGGGTCATGAGCCGGTTCTCCGGCTTTGTCGGCATCGTCAACTACATGGGCGCGAAGCTGACCAGCGACCCGGCCGCCCTCGAACCGGTTCTGCGCGAGATCGGCGCCCGAGGCCTCGGCTTCGTCGACGACGGCACCTCGCCGCGCTCGCTCGCCGCCTCGCTGGCCGCAAAGGCGAAGGTGCCCGTCGCGCGCGCCGAGATCGTGCTCGATGCCCTGCCGCGCCCGGAGGCGATCGACCGGGAACTGGCACGACTCGAAGCTCAAGCACGTCTGAAGGGCTTCGCCTTCGCCTCGGCTTCCGCCCTGCCGATGAGCATCGACCGGATCGCTCGCTGGGCCGCCGAGGTGGAGGCGCGCGGCATCCGCCTCGTTCCCGTCAGCGTCGCCCTGCGGGGCAGTGGCGCGAACGCCCGACTGACCAGCGCCAAGCCCTGAAGCATCGTCCCCGGCGTGTGCGCCTGGGCGACCCGACCCTGAATTGCGCGGCGGCGCCGTTTCGTGCGTTGCGGCACATGCTGCGCCTGCCTATGGTCCCGCCCATGACCGCATCCCCGATCGCCGACGGCGCCGACCTCCCGTACCGTCCCTGCGTCGGCATCACGCTGATCTCGCGCGCTGGCCTCGTCTTCATCGGGCGTCGGCGGGCCGATGCCGGTCCGGAGCACGTGGCGGATGGACGGGCTTGGCAGATGCCCCAGGGTGGCATCGACGACGGTGAGGATCCGGAGGCCGCCGCCCTGCGCGAACTCCACGAGGAAACCAATGTCGCGGCCGCCTCCGTGGTCCGCCTCGGCGAGACTGCGGGCTGGCTCTCCTATGACCTGCCGCCGGAGGTTCTGAAGCAGGCCTGGAAGGGACGGTATCGCGGCCAGACCCAGAAGTGGTTCGCCTTCGGTTTCCTCGGCTCCGACGACGAGATCGACGTCGCGACACCCGGCAACGGAGCTTTCAAGTCCGAATTCGACGCCTGGCGCTGGGAGCCGATCGCCGGGCTGCCGGACCTGATCGTGCCGTTCAAGCGCCCGGTCTACGAGGGCGTGGTCGAGGCCTTCTCGGGGCTCACGGCGTGGCACGCATCCGCATGACGGCCTGACGCCCGATGCGGTGGTGGTCGATTCCGATCCTGTTGGTGCTCGGATGGTTCGCGTACACGCTGACGCCGCTCTGGGCGCTCTACGATCTGGCCCGTGCGGTCCAATCACACGACACAGACTACATCGCCCGGCACGTCAATTTCCGGACCCTGCGCCTGTCGGTGATCCGCCAGGCCGCGGCAGCCGCGCAGGGGCGCGACCCCGCGGCACCCGAGGCCGAGCCGCGAGAGCGCCAGCGGATCGCGGAGGCCGCCGCCGCTTTGGCGATCCCCATCGCCGAGGCCCTCGTCACCCCCGCCACGGTGGTCGACCTCCTCGATGACGGTTGGCCGCAATCGGTGGAAATCGGCCGCGACGCGCCGGACGGAAAATCCAGGGGCGGAGGCTTGCGGATCGACAATCTCCGCCGCCTGATTCCGTTCTATCTCGCCTCCGAGATGCGGGGCTTTCGCACCGTGGTCATCGGCGTGCCGCCCGAGGCCAGCCGCGACCGGCGACTGCGCATCCGCCTGCGCCTTCGCGGCTGGACCTGGCGCCTTGTCGATATCGAACTCAACGACGAACTGCGCGAGCGCATCGCCCAGGCCTTCGCGCGCACCGGCGCGAAAGCGCGCTGAGACGTTTGGGCGGCCCTACGCCTCGTCGTCGGTGCCGCGGTTGGTGAACCGCGCATTGCCGAGGCCGGTGCCGATGGTGAGGACGCCCCAGCGCGTCACATCCTTGCGGTCCGGAACCTCGCTGAGACCCTGAACCACGGCATCGTTGTGCATCACCACCATGGTGGGATGCTCGCCGATGCGCGGGATCGCCGTCGTCACGCGTTCGACGAGGTTGAAGTCGCTGCCCTCCCAGTTGCCCGGCAGATTCTGGCCACCGCGGTCGATGGTGCCATCGGCCTCGATCATGCCGGGGCAGCCGATGCCGATGAAGGGCGCCAGGGTGAGGTTGGCACGGTCCGCCCGCCGGATCAGGTCGTTGAGCATCCCCACGAGCCGCTCCACCGCCTCGTCGCGGCTCGGCATCTGGTCCTCGTCGCAGTGGCGCCAGATCTCGGAACGCCAGACCTCGCTGCGCGACAGGTCCGAAGCCTTCCGGAGGTTCGTGACCACCACGCCCGCGCGCATGTTGCTGCCGCCGATATCGACGGCGAGCAGGCTATCGTAGCCGGAGAACATCCAGGAGGGCGCCAGATGCACCGCGCCGATCAGTCCGCCCTCGTCGGGATGGTGCCGGATCGGCTCGAGGGTGATGTCGAGGCCGCCTGTGCGCAGGAGGAAGCCCGCACGCGCGACCGCGAGCCGGCCGGCCCGGCTGTCGGAGAACCCGCCGCCGACCACGATCGCCTGGGTGCCTTCCCAACCATCCTGCCCGAGGAAGAGGCGCGCCACGCGGGCGAGTTCCTGCGCGAAGTCCTCGATGGCGCTGAACACCACGCCGGAGGCCAGGGGATCGTCCCCGAGCAGGATCTGGTCGAGGCGGCGCTTGGAGAAGTCGCAACTGTCCTTGTCGCCGAGGGGATCGTCGCCGAGAGCCCGCAGGCGTTCCCGGCACGCTTCCAGCATCTCGCGGAAGGCTGCCTTCGAAACCCGGTCGCCGATGAAACCGTCGCCGTCCTTCAACTCGATGTTGTAGTCGTCGACCACCACCGACGGCAGCCGTTGTGCCGCGTGCGCGATGCCCGCCTCGCGGATCTGAGTGTCCTTCGCCATGCCGCTCCGCCTGCCCTCTGCCTCGTCTTTACGCGCAGCCCAACGCGCGGGACGCTCATTTGGGTTTAGCGGTTTCGCCCGGGGTCGGCGCTTTCGGTTCGCGGGCTTCCATCAGGTCCTCGGCCTTGTCCTCGTCGGTGTCGCCACCGCGCTCGATGGTCTTCTCGGGGTTGGCGGCCAGGGCCCGCACGATCTCGACCAGGCGCTCGCATTCGGCGGCGTACTTGTAGGTCTCCAGCACGATCGCCGCGTCGCGCAGGGTGCGCAGGTCGCGCACCGTCTGCTTGTTGGCGGTCTCGCGCAGCTCGGATTTGGCCGCGATTGCCTCCTCGAGCTTGGCGCCTTTCACGTCGCAGGCGGCCGAGGCCGTGGCGGTGCCGGCGAGGAGGACGAGGAGAGGGGCGAGGAGGGAGGCAACGCGAGGGGTAGACAGATTGCGCATCGGAAGGCTCCGGGCTCCGGCGACCGAACCCGCGCCGTGCGCGGTCCGGTCTCAACCGTGGTGGGGGTGGGAACGCAGGATCTCGTTGGCGAGCGCCACGAGATGGCTCAGGCGGTAGGGCTTCGGGACGAAGATGGACCGGGTGACGGCCTCGGCCTGGGAGAGATGGCCGCGCCCGCCCGAGGTGTAGACCACGGGCAGGTTCGGCAAGTGGCGGCGCGCGCGATGCGCGAGGGTGATCCCGTTCGTGTTGCGAGCCAGGTCGATATCGGTGAAGAGCAGGTCAACGCGCTCCCGCGCCAGGATATCCTCTGCCGCGTCGGCATCGGCGGCGGTGAGGACGCGGTAGCCCTCGTCGAGCAGCGCCTCGGCGGCGAGCTCGCAGACCATGGCCTCATCCTCGACAACCAGGACGGTCTCGGCGGCGGCGCGCGGGCTGAAGGCGGGATGGACGGGAAAGGCGCAGGCGAAGGAAATCATGACGCAACTCCTACTCACCCGGTGTGAGCCCCTGGGGGCCGGGCCGGATCGCAAGGCAAACGGGTCGCCGAGGCGCTTCGTTCGCCGCCGATCACTCCAATTGCGCCGACTTGGTAAGCGAAGCTTTAACCCTGTGGCGGCGGTGGTGAACGAGCGTGCTCCCCGTCCATGACCCGTCCCTGGCACCTCGGCTTCGGCCTCCTCCTCACGGCCCTGGCCGGCTACGTGGATGCCCTCGGCTTTATCCGGCTCGGCGGCCTCTACACCTCGTTCATGAGCGGGAACACGACCCAGTTCGCGGTCTCCCTGGGGCACGGCGACCCGCGCCACGCCATCCTGCCGGCCTTGCTGATCGCCGCCTTCCTCCTCGGAGGCCTTTGCGGTGGCGGCCTCTCGGCCCTGACGCCCACGCGCTGGGTCACGCCGGTCATTCTCGGCTTCGAGACCGCGATCGTCGGTGCCGCCTTCGAGGCCGCCACGGCCGCGCCGGATTCCGGTATCGCCTCGCTGATGCTAGCCCTGGCGATGGGGGCGCAGAATGCTGTCCTGTCCCACGTCCAGGGTTTCCGCGCCGGGACGACCTTCGTCACCGGCGCCCTGTTCGGCTTCGGCCAGAAGCTGGCCTTGGCCCTCGCCCGGCGCGGTGCGCGCACGGCCTGGATCGGCGACGCCGTCGTCTGGTTCGCGCTCCTCGTCGGATCGGTGGCCGGGACGGTCGCCTACGGGAAGCTGGCGTTGTATGCCCTCGCCATTCCCGCCGGCATCGCCGGCCTCCTCGCGCTCGTCGCGACGGTCCTGACGGCGCGCGCGGTGCCGGCGAAGGCCGCCGTTGCGAAGTGAGCCCGCGAGCCCCTGGTTGAGAGATCCGCTGCGATGAGTGCCCCCTCCCTCCTCGATCACGTGACGCCGCTGGCGGCCGGCGCCCATGTCACCGCCACGGTCTGGCTGAAGGACACTCTCGCCCTGGCGCTCGGCGACGGGGGCGTGCTCCTGGCCTCCGGCGCCGATATCCGCCGGGTCGAGGCGCATCCGGAGGCCGGCATTCTCGTGGCGGCCGGCGACGGGCGCCGCCTCGTCACCGGCGGCGACGACGGCCGGGTGGTGGCGACCTCCGACACGGGCGATGTCGTGGAGGTCGCGACCGCGAAGAACGGTGCCTGGATCGACGCCCTCGCGCTGCATCCTGAGGGCGGCCTCGCCTACGCGGCCGGGCGCAACGTCGTCGCCCGCGATGCCAAGGGGCGGGAGAAGGCCTTCGCCGCGCCCTCCACCGCCCGCGGCCTCGCCTTCGCGCCGAAGGGCTACCGCCTCGCGGTCTCCCACTACAACGGCGCCACCCTCTGGTACCCGAACCTCGACACCGCCCCCGACTTCATCGAGTGGAAGGGCTCGCATATCGACGTGACCTGGTCGCCGGACGGCCGGTTCGTGGTGACGACGATGCAGGAGAATTCGCTGCATGGCTGGCGCCTCCAACCCGATCGCGGCCATATGCGGATGTCGGGCTATCCGGCGAAGGTGCGCTCGGTTTCCTGGTCGGGCGACGGGCACTGGCTTGCCACCAGCGGTGCGGAGGCTGCCATCGTCTGGCCGTTCGACTCCAAGGAAGGCCCGACCGGCAAAGCGCCGCGCGAGTGCGGCGTACGTCCCGCGCGGGTCTCGCGCGTGGCGTTCCACCCCAAGGCCCTGGTC
Source organism: Methylobacterium sp. FW306-05-D (assembly GCF_058782155.1). Classification (NCBI taxonomy): domain Bacteria; kingdom Pseudomonadati; phylum Pseudomonadota; class Alphaproteobacteria; order Hyphomicrobiales; family Methylobacteriaceae; genus Methylobacterium; species Methylobacterium sp. FW306-05-D. Next base: position 51,133 of record NZ_JBYSXL010000015.1, on the reverse strand, counting down.
CTGGCCATCGGGTACGAGGACGGCTGCATCCTCCTCGTGCGCTTCTCCGATGCCTCGGAACTGCTGGTGCGCCACGCGGTGAAGGGCAGTGGCATCTCGGCCCTGGCCTGGGACGGCCGCGGCAGCCGCCTCGCCTTCGGCTGCACCGACGGTCAGGCCGGTCTCCTGACCCTGCCGGCCTGACCGCGATGGCGCTGTTCGGCTTCGGCAGCCGCCGGCCCCCGGCGGACCAGGGCACCCGGGAGGCGATCGCCGCCTGGGTCCGCCGCAATGGCGGGCTGGCGGAGAGCGTCGTCGTCAAGGCGAGCGAGATCGTCTGCGCCGACCCGGCCTGTCCGGGCACCGAGACCGTCATCCTGATCCTCGCGTCCGGGCGCCCGACCCGCGCCCTGAAGATCGCCCGGCCCATGCCCGAGGTCACCGAAGCCGACATCACCGCGGCGTTCGCACAGGAGAGGTCCGCTTCGGAGTGAAGAGAGCTCCGCTCCGGAGCCTCGAGTCTCCGGCCGGAACCCGCCGCGGCGTCGTGCCCTTGTCCCATAACGTCACGCTCGTGGAGAGGCCGGTGTTTCGCGTCCTACGCACCCTGGGGCTCGCCCTGGCACTCATCGGCGGTGCCGTCGCCGCGCAGGCGCCGGAATTCGCCCAGCAATATGCGCAGCGTCTCGGCGGCACCCTGGACGAACTGCGCCGGGTGGTCTCCGGCTTCGAGGCCGATGCCGCCGCCACCGGTCGCAGCCGCGAGGATGCGGTGGCACGCCTGCGCGGCGACGGCGACCCCCTGGTCGCCCGCCGCGGCGAGGCGGCCCGCCAGGACATCGCGCGTCTCGCCGCCCTGGATCGGCAGCGGCGGGACCTCTCGGAAGCCGGTGGACCCCTCGGTCGCGTCGTCGCCCTGGTGCGCGATCCGGACCTTTCCCTCGCTCGGGCCACCTACCAGGATTATACGCCCGCCATCCCCACCACCGCCGATGGCCTCACCGCGGGTCTCGTCGGATTTCTCGCGACCTGGGCGGGCTGGCGCATCCTCGCTGATCTCTGCCGGCGCTTGGTCGCGGGCCGAAGCCGGCGCTCTGTATCCCGGCCGGCGTGAGGGCCCGACTGTTGCACGACGTCTACAGCTTGGCCCTCCCGGCTGCACTAGGGTCTCGCCGTTAGCGCGCGGGCCTCATCCTGGCGCCGTTTCACGGCCTCCATCGAACCCATGGCGCGCGCTCCCTCCACCTCGGTCGATCCCGCTCTCGATGCCGCGGCGCTGCTGCGGCGGATCGGCTTCATCGGCCTGTTCGTGATCATGCCGGTGGCGGCACAGGTCGCCCGACGGGCCGTGGTCATCCTGGCGCCGATCTCCATCGCGCTCCTGCTTCTGGCCAGCGCCATCGACGGCCGGGCCCGCCCGGTCGGCATGGCCTCCACCCGCCTGCTGCGGTCGCCCGCCTTCCTGGCCGGTTGCCTCGTGATCCTATGGTCGGCACTGTCGCTGATCTGGACGCCGTTCCTCAGCCTGGCCACCGAACGGCTGCTCAACGTGGTCGCGACGCTTCTGATGACGATGGCGGGGTACCTCGCCCTGCCGGACCGCATGCGCTCGGCCAACCTCTACCTCCTGCCGGTGGGTGTGGCGGCGGCGGCCGTCTTCGCCATCGGCCTCGGGCTCACGGGGCAGGGACCGTTCGGCCAGGGCCTGCTCGGACCGGACGAGGACGCGATCCTCGATCGCGGCCTGATCCTCCTCGTCCTCTTCGTCTGGCCGGCCGTGTCCTGGCTCCGGTCGCGCGGGCGCAACGGCGAGGCCCTCGGACTCGCGCTGCTCGTCTCGGTCGCGCTGATCGTCTCACCCGGGCCGACCACCCTGGTCGGCCTGGCGATCGGCGCCGTCGCTTTTGCTCTCGCCGCGTTCCGGCCGATCCTGGCCCCGCGGCTCCTGGGCGTCACGGCGGCTGCCCTGCTGGTGCTCGGCCCGATCCTTCCCTTCGTCGCCCGACCGATCGGCGCGACGGTCTTCGGCGGCCGTGCGCCCAGCGTGCTCAGCCTGAAGGCCTGGCAGACCATCGTCACCAGCGAGCCGCTGCGTCTCGTCACCGGACACGGACTCGAGACGGCCCTGCGCGGGCGCTACGTCAACCTGCTGCCGATGAACGCGCCGCGCACCCTGCTGTTCGAGCTCTGGTACGAACTCGGTCTCGTGGGGGCCTTCGCGGCCGCCTTCGCTCTGCACGCTGCGATCCGCCGGGCCGGCCGCGAGGCGTCCGTGCTGGTGCCGGGTGCTATGGCGGCCTTCGCCTCGGCCTTCCTGATCGCCTGCATCGGCGTGGGTATGACGGTGATGTGGTGGCTCACCACCTTGGCTCTGGCCGTCCTGGTCTTCGTGGCGGTGGAGCGCGGGCAGTTCCGCACCCGCCGACCCAAGGCCAGCTTGCTTCCCTCCGCCCAGAAGGCCTGACCCCCTCAGGGATCCGCCGCCGCCTCGATCGCCTCCATGTCGGCATCCGACAGGCCGAAGTGGTGTCCGATCTCGTGGACGAGGACATGCGTGACGAGGTGCCCGAGGGACTCGTCGTGCTCGGCCCAGTCATCGAGCAGGGGTCGGCGATAGAGCCAGACCTGGTTCGGCATCTGGCCGGTCGCCGTCTCGCCGCCCTGCGCGAGGCCGATGCCCCGGAACAGGCCGAGGAGGTCGAACGGGCTCTCGCAATCCATCTCCCGCAAAGTCTCGTCGTCGGGAAAGTCCTCCACATGGATCACGAGCCCGGCGCAGAGGTTCCGGAATGCCAGCGGCAGATTGGCGAAGGCGGCATGGGCCAGATCCTCGATCGTGCCGAGGTCCGGCGCCCGGGCCGATGCCCAGTCCGGGCCGGTCCCGCCGCTCATGCGAGTTCCGGCAGCACGCGCTGCGCCAGGAATTCGGCGAGATCGCTGGTGATGTGGTCGATATGCGGCTCGCGCACCGCCTCCTGCTCGAAGGCCTCGCGGAAGGGGTCGATCGTCGGGGGGACCACCAGCACGGTGGACATGCCGATGTCGTGCGGCACGATGAGATTGCGGGCGATGTCCTCGAACAGGGCCGCACGGCGCGGCTCGACCCCGTGCCGCTTGAGAAAGCGCTCGTAGGTGGAGCGCTCGGGCTTCGGGATGAAATCGGCGTCGGCGATGTCGAACACGTCCTCGAAGTGGTCGAGGATGCCGAGCTTGGCCGCCACGCTCTCGGCATGCCGGCGCGATCCGTTGGTCAGGATCAGCTTGCGGCCGGGCAGGCGCTCGATGGCATCGCCCAGTGCCGCGTCGAGGCGGATCGACGAATGGTCGATGTCGTGGGCGAAGTCGAGGAAGTCGTGCGGGTCGATCGCTGCCTCCACCATTAGCGCCTTCAGCGTCGTCCCGTAGCGGTGGTAGAAATACTTCTGCAGAGCTCGGGCGGAGAGCCCATCGAGCCCGTAGAGCCGCATCACGTAAAGGGTGATGCGCTCGTCCACCTGCGGCCAGACGCGGGCATCGCTCGGGTACAGCGTGTTGTCGAGATCAAACACCCAGGTGTCGACGTGGCGAAAGCCGCGGGATTGCGCCGTGGTGAAGTGGGTTTCGCCGGGAAGGAACACGATAGGTCGATGTGGTTCGATGAGAGCCGCGAAGCCCGGCCGCAGAAGATGGGGACCGGGCGCCGCGATGGGAAGCGGAGCGCTACCTTTTCAGAGCATGGCCTTACGCCGCCCGCAAGCGGCCGAGCCGGCGCCGGTCCCTCGATCGGCCGGTCGACAGAGGGCGCGCAGACACACGGAATCTGTCCGGCCGAGATGCAATGACCTCTGTTTAGGCAAAACTGCTCGATCTGGATTCGAAATAGGCAGATTTACAGCGTTTTCAGTCCACATTTGCTTATATGCGTAAAGACGTTTCCCAGGTGGCACTTTAACCCGACATATACGAACGCGGCGCTATTTCTTCGAGACGGTACAGCGCGCGGCGCGGCCGCTGCCGGTGTCGAGAGGCAGGAGAAATTGCATTGCTCGCTCGCGATTTCATGAACTTCTTCGACGCCTCGCGGCGTCAGGGCGTGATCCTCTCCTTCGGCGGCGACATTTCCGAGAACGTCCTCTTCTCCCTCGGCGAGGTGCTCAAGCTGCGCATGAGCCAGGGCGAGACCGATGCTTCGGTCGCCAAGCGCGTCTTCGCGGTCTTCGTGGAGCAGGCCCAGAACGTGATCCGCTACTCGGCCGACAAGGTCGTGAAGCCGGGTGGCCCTCAAACGGGCCTCATTAGTCACGGCGTGATCGTCGTCGGGATGGAAGGGGGGCGCTTCTACGTCGTCTGCGGCAACGAACTGCCCGTTACCGACGTGTCGCCGCTGCGGGCCCGCCTCGATCACATCGCGAGTCTCAGCAGCGACGAACTCAAGGCGTTCTACCGGGAGAAGCTGCGCCAGCCGCCGGACGAGGGCAGCCTCGGCGGCAGCATCGGCCTGATCGAGATCGCCCGGCGCTCCAGTGCGCCGGTCGAATACGACTTCCAGGAGCTCGGCTCCGGACGCAGCTTCTTCTGCCTCAAAGCCTATATCTGACGGGCCGATTAACCATGGACCGAATTCAGCTAGCCGCTACGGAACGCTCGCCGCGGGTCGATTTCGACTTCGCGACCGGGCATCTCTCCCTGCACGGCGAATCCTACCCCGAGGATGCGGCGGCCTTCTTCGGGCCCCTGCTGCAGGCCCTGCGGGCCTACCTGACGGACGCGTCCGGGCCTGCGATCGTGTTCGAGGTGGGGCTCGCCTACTTCAACTCGTCCAGCGCAAAGGCGCTGATGAACCTGTTCATGCCCCTCGAAGACGCGGCCGAGGAGGGGCGTTCGGTGACGGTACGCTGGCGCTTCGCCGACGGCGACGAGACCATCGAGGAGGCGGGCGAGGACTTCGCCGCCGACTTCTCCTTCGCTCGCTTCGAAATGGTGAGGGAGGCCGCATGACCCACGCGATCAGAGCCGTTGCCAGCGCCGTCGAGACGGCTGCCGAGGCCGCCGCCGATTCCTTCAGCCTCTACGACGCCGAGGAAGCGGTCCTGACCCGCACCGAGGCGATGCTCTCCGGGCTCTCCGATGTGGCCGGTGGCGTCCAGGCGCTCGCCGACGCCTATCGCCGGGGCTACCGGGAGCAGCGGCGGCTGGTCCGGATGAGCGACCGGATGCAACTCGACCTTCAGAAGGCCAACAATTCCCTCGCCCAGCAGCGCCGCGACCTTCAGGTCCTGAACGCCGCCCTGTCGAGCGAGATCGAGCACCGGACCCGCCTCGAGGCCGAATTGCGGCGCCTCGCCGACACCGACGACCTCACGGGCGCCCTGGCACGGCGCCGGTTCATGGAGATCGCGGCGCGCGAGTGGCAGCGCCACGACCGCAGCGGTGCCCCGGTCTGCATCCTCATGCTCGACCTCGACCGGTTCAAGCTCCTCAACGACAGTTTCGGCCACGCCGCCGGCGACGCGGCACTGATGTCCTTCGTGGCGACCTGTCGGGCCAGCCTGCGCACTCTCGACTTCATCGGCCGTACCGGCGGCGAGGAATTCGCCATCGTTCTCTCGGATACGTATCTGGAGGCGGGCGTCGCCTTTGCCGAGCGCCTGCGTGAGGCGGTCGCCGCGACGCCGGTGCCGACGATGGACGCCGCCATACGGATCACCGTGAGCATCGGCGTCGCCCAGGCCCAGCCCGGCGAAAGCCTCGAGACCGCGATGCAACGGGCCGACGCGGCTCTCTACGTGGCCAAGAGAACTGGCCGCAACCGCGTCGCCATGAAGCCCGACGAGCCCAAGGCCCAGGGGGACGCGACCTGCCCATGATCGCCGACTCCGACGCCGCAGGCCTTGGGCCTTCCAAATCTGCCCGGATCCGGGGCGGTTCGCTGCGCGGGGCCGGGCCCCGGCGCAGCAGCGATTTCCTGTCCGCGGCGGGCTTCGTCGACGTCCCGGGCGCGGAACCGAGCTCGATGCGTCCGGGCGCCCTGCGCGGCTCGGCCCAGGGCCGCGACCTCGACAGCCTCGCCCACACGCTCTTTCTCCGGATCTACCCCGTCATCGCTGTCGTCGTGCTGGTGACGCAGATCGCCATCGCCTGGGTGAATTATCACGATCAGTTCCGCCTCTATACCGAGCGCGCGGGCCTGATGGCGTCGCTGACCGCCAAGGCGATCGCGAGCCCGGCCTGGAGCGCCAGCCCGGAGGTCTATCGTCGTCCGATGGAGGCGCTGACCCTCGACCCGGCCTTTCGCGCCGCGACCCTGCGCGATGCCGCCGGCACGGTGGTGATGACCCTCGGCGAACCGAAGCGCGGGCGATCGTTCGAGCAGATCACCACCCAGGCCGACCTCGTCGCTGCCCCCGGCGAGGCGTCCGCGGGACGGCTGACCCTGTCGATCTCCGCCGAGGACCTGCGCGGCAACGCCGAGAAGCAGGCCGTGCTGGCCGTCGGCACCAGCCTGATCCTGATGCTCGCTTTCGTGGTGACCCTGCACGCCAACGTGCGCCGCCACGTGCTGGCCCCCCTGAAGCGCCTGCTGGTGGCCATGCGCGAGGTCGAGCACAAGCGCTGGGTGACGGTGGAGCTCGACGGAGCCTTCCGCGCCAGCAACGAGATCGACGTCATCTCCCAGGCCTTCAACCGCATGGTCGACGGGCTGCGCTCCGGTGACGAGGCCAAGCAGTTGCTGCAGCAACTGGAACAGGCCCACCGGAAGCTGGAGCAGGCCAACCACCTCGTGATGGAGAGCATCGGCTACGCCCGGCGCATCCAGAGTTCGGTCCTGCCGGACCGCTCCGCCCTCGACGGCACGGGCCTCGACGTGGCGGTGCTCTGGGAGCCGCTGCACTTGGTCGGCGGCGACTACTTCTGGCTCGAGGAGATCGACGGCCTCGGGATTCTCCTGGTCGCCGATTGCACCGGGCACGGCGTGCCGGGCGCGTTCCTGACCCTGATCGTCGCCACCGCCCTCGACCGGCTGATCCACGAGCGCGGCCTGCGCGACCCGGCCGCCATCCTGGAAGCGCTGGACGGAATGGTCCGGACCCAGCTGCGTCAGGACGGACGCGGCGCGGAATCCGACGACGGGCTCGATTGCGGTCTCTGCATCTGGGATCCGGCCACGTCCGAGATCCGCTTCGCCGGCGCCGGTACGGCGCTGACCACCATCGACGGCGCGGCGGTGACCCGCATCCGGGGCGCCAAGCGCGGCCTCGGCTATCCGCAGCGTCCGGGCGAGCGCCAATCCGTCGAGGAGAGCCGCCTGCATGTCACGCCGGGCATGACCCTCTATCTCATGACCGACGGCATCACGGACCAGATGGGCGGCTCCGGGCCGGCGCGCCGCCTTCTCGGCCACCGCGGCGTCACCGAGATCCTGGCCAACCACCAGGCGGCTCCGCTGGCGGAGCAGGTAGCGATCCTCGACGCGGCGCTCGCCGACTATCGGGCCGGCGGGAGCCGGCGGGACGACATGACCCTGGTGGCCTTTCGGCCCCGCGCCGTGTGAGGGCGGGGCAGGGTACGCTTCAGCCCCGGCGGATCAGGGTGCCGGCACCGTAATCGGTGAACAGTTCCAGCAGCACCGCGTGGCTGACCTTGCCGTCGAGGATGACCACCGCCTCGACGCCCTGCTCCAGGGCGTAGATGCAAGTCTCTACCTTCGGGATCATGCCGCCCGTGATGGTGCCGTCCGCGATCAGGCGGCGGCAATCGTCGATCGACAGCTCCGGGATCAGCTTCTTGTCCTTGTCGAGGACGCCCGGAACGTCGGTGAGCAGCAGCAGGCGCTTGGCCCGGAGCGCGCCCGCGATCGCGCCCGCGAAGGTGTCGGCGTTGACGTTGTAGGTCTGCCCGTCGGCGCCGAACGCCACCGGCGCCAGGACCGGGATCAGCTCGGCCTTTAGCACCGCGTCGAGGACGCCGCGCTCGACATGCTCGGGCTCGCCGACGAGGCCGAGATCGACCTCCTGCTCGGTCTGGCTCTCCGGATCGATGATCGTGCGGGTGGCCTTGCGGGCCCGCACCATGTTGCCGTCCTTGCCGCAGAGGCCGACGGCCCGGCCGCCCTCGGCCGAGATCCAGCCGACGATCTGTTTGTTGATCGAGCCGGCCAGGACCATCTCGACTACCTCGACGGTGGCCTCGTCGGTGACGCGCAGGCCGCCGCGGAACTCCGATTCAATGCCGAGCCGGCCGAGCATCCGCCCGATCTGCGGGCCGCCGCCATGGACCACGATCGGCTTCAGGCCGGACTGCTCGAGGAGCACGATGTCCTCGGCGAAATCCTCCGCCGCCGCCCGGTCACCCATGGCATGGCCGCCATACTTGATGACCACGATCTCTTGGTCGTAGCGCTGCATGTGCGGCAGGGCCTGGACCAGGACCTCGGCGCGCACATGCACGTTGGGCAGCGGTTCTTTCATCGTGGGGCTCGTCCTCGATGGTGCGTCGGGCACCGCGCGCGACGCCGGGCTTCTAGCGCAGCAAGGCGACGCTGCGAAGCAGCGCGGAGACGAATTTCGCATCCGGGCAGGGAGTTTCGCCGGGGTTCGGCAGGGGGCGGGGCGCTGCCGGCCGCGGCGTCGGTGGTACCGCACTTGCAACCGCTTATTGTTAAGTGTTCCTTAAGGTTGATAAGTCATGATCATCCCATCGCCGGGGATTCTGCACCATGCTTAATGCCGATCCGTACCAGCCGCGTCCCACCCTGCTGAACCCGCACCACATCGCCAGCGCGGTCGATCAGCTCGGGCATCAGGCCGCCTCGCCGTCGGAGGTCTGGCGGCTCCTCACCGATCGCTTCACCGTCGATCTCGATGCCGTCGCGGCCGTTCTGCCGCGCTCGGAGCCCGAGCCGCACTGGCTGCAGACCCGCCGCTGAGCGCCCGACGGGCCGTCCGCTCCACCCGAGAAACCACCCTGGCACACGCCGTGCTTGGCAGCTTCCAACAACAACGACGCGGGGAACACCAAGGCAACGATCACGCGGCCGCTCGCACGCCGGAGCCACACCGCGGACCTTATTCGCCATCTCGAACAAGGGGTCCGTCATGTCCGAACTGCTTTCCGTCGCCCTCGTCTGCGCCGCGACGCTCCTCGCCAAGGATTGCTCGCGCGACACCGCCCTCGACGTCATCGTCGCGCCTGCCCGGACTCCGATGGAGTGCCTGATGCATGGGCAGGTGGCGGCGGTCTCCACCGGACTGACCGGGGGCGAAAACCGCTACCTCAAGGTCACCTGCGAGCGCCGCCACGCCGACCTGCGTCACCTGCGCCGGGCCGGTTACGCCGCCGCCATCGTCCTCGTACACCGCGACGCGATCTAGCCGCGGGCCCTGTCCAGGCGAGAACGGGTCTAGGCGAGGGCGAGCGCCTCACCCGCCGTCAGCACGCCACCCTCCAGCACCTCTGCGTAGACGCCGCAATCGGTGTGGCCGAGATGCTGGGAGAGGGTTCGCGGGATCGCGAGGTCGCGCTGGCCCGTGACCGGGTCGACATTCGTCGCCGCGCAACGCTGCGTCCGCTTGTGGATGCGCAGGTGCACACCGCCCGGCGCGGTGAGCGTGCGGCCGACGAGGTCGAGTTCGGCCCAGGGGGCGAGACCCGTGACGTGGAGGTTCGCCCGGAAGCGGAGCGGGTCCACCGCCGCACCGGTCAGGGTCTCCAGTGCGGCGACGCTGGCGAGGTTCAGGAGCGAGACGAAGCCGCGCGGCGAATCCGTGAAGCGGTACCCGGCGGGTGCCGCGAGAACGCGGGCAGGGCCCCGCAGGGAGCCCGGCATGAAGCCGGTGAGAAAGGCTTCGATCGCCGCGCGCCCTTCCGGCTGAGCGAGGTCGCCCCGAGCCACGATCGCGCCGCCTTGACGGATCGTCAGCGTCCCGTCCTCCGGATCGTAGCGCGTGTCGAGCTGCGCCAGCGCCTCGTCGCGCATCAGCATCAGGAACTTGATCTTGGGCTGATGCACCGGGGCAGCAGGGTCGTAGCCCGAGGGGCCGTTTTCCACCGCGAACAGCCGGTCCCCGGGAAAGTAGTCGCCCGTCGTGAGCGTCGCACGTGCCATCGGCTCGGGCGAAAGGCCCTTCACGGGGTAACGGTACAGGGCGTCGAGGTGGAGGCGGGGCGTATCGGTCATGCGTCGAGCGTGGCCCTGAAATGCGTCCTTGCGCAAGCCTTCGCGCATCCGCGCCCGATCGCGTCCCAGGCCCTTGTGGTGCTGATATGCAACACCACATCCCCATCACCGGCGGCCATGTGGCGCCGGGGTCTCCAGCGGCACCGGCCGAGGGGACGACGTTTCGGCGACCGTCCGTGCCGCGAAGAGCGGGCGGCGGGTCGAGCCGACTCGGGGAGGTGGGACACAGATGAATTTCGAGATCTATACCGAGCGCGCCCGCGGCTTCGTCCAGGCGGCTCAGAACCTCGCGATGCGCGAGGGTCATCCGCAGTTTCAGCCGGGCCACATCCTCAAGGTCCTGCTCGACGATCCCGAGGGCCTCTGCGCCGGCCTGATCGACCGGGCCGGCGGCCAGTCGCGGGTCGCCCTCGCGCAGACCGAGGCTTGGCTCGCCAAGCAGCCGAAGGTGTCCGGCAACGCGTCCCAGCCGCAGGCGACGCGCGAACTCGTGCGCCTGTTCGATACCGCCGAGAAGGCGGCCGAGAAGGCCGGCGACAGCTACGTCACCGTCGAGCGCCTGCTGCTCGCCCTCGCGGTGGAGAAGGACACCGAGGCCGGCCGTGCGCTGGCGGCGGCCGGCGTCACCGCCGCCTCGCTCAACGGGGCCATCAATGCCCTGCGCAAGGGCCGCACCGCCGACAACGCCACGGCCGAGAACGCCTACGACGCCCTCAAGAAGTACGCCCGCGACCTCACGGAGGCGGCGCGCGAGGGCAAGCTCGACCCGGTGATCGGCCGCGACGAAGAGATCCGCCGCACGATCCAGGTGCTGTCCCGGCGCACCAAGAACAACCCCGTCCTGATCGGCGAGCCCGGCGTCGGCAAGACCGCCATCGTGGAGGGTCTGGCGCTCCGCATCGTCGACGGCGACGTGCCGGAATCGCTTCGCGACAAGAGCCTGCTCGCCCTCGACATGGGATCGCTCATCGCCGGTGCCAAATACCGCGGAGAATTCGAGGAGCGGCTGAAGGGCGTGCTCTCCGAGGTCACGGCGGCCGAGGGCGGCATCATCCTGTTCATCGACGAGATGCATACCCTGGTCGGAGCCGGCAAGGCGGACGGGGCGATGGACGCCTCGAACCTCCTCAAGCCCGCGCTGGCCCGCGGCGAGCTGCACTGCGTCGGGGCGACCACCCTCGACGAGTACCGCAAGCACGTGGAGAAGGACGCGGCCCTGGCCCGGCGCTTCCAGCCCGTCTTCGTGTCGGAGCCCACCGTCGAGGACACGGTCTCGATCCTGCGCGGCATCAAGGAGAAGTACGAGCAGCACCACGGCGTGCGCATTCAGGATGCGGCGCTGGTGGCGGCCGCGACCCTGTCGAACCGCTACATCACTGACCGCTTCCTGCCCGACAAGGCGATCGACCTGATGGACGAGGCCGGCTCGCGCCTGCGCATGCAGGTCGATTCGAAGCCCGAGGAGCTCGACAACCTCGACCGCGAGATCGTGCGCCTGAAGATCGAGGGCGAGGCCCTGAAGAAGGAGACCGATACCGCCTCCCGCGACCGCCTGGTGCGGCTGGAGAAGGAACTGGCGGACCTTGAGGAGCAGTCCGCCGCGATCACCTCGCGCTGGAAGGCCGAGAAGGACAAGCTCGGGGCCGCGGCCGAACTCAAGCGCAAGCTCGACGAGGCCCGCAACGAGTTGGCCACGGCCCAGCGTCAGGGCCAGTACCAGCGCGCGGGCGAACTGGCCTACGGCGTGATCCCGGGGCTGGAGCGCCAGCTCGCCGAGATCGAGGCCCAGGCCGAGAGCGCCATCGTTCGTGACGGCATGGTCGAGGAGGCGGTGACGCCGGCCCACATCGCGGGCGTCGTCTCGCGCTGGACCGGGGTCCCCGTCGACAAGATGCTGGAGGGCGAGCGCGACAAGCTGCTGGCCATGGAGACGGCGCTGGGCGAGCGCGTCGTCGGGCAGCGTGAGGCGGTGGAGGCAGTGGCGACCGCCGTGCGCCGCGCTCGCGCCGGTCTCCAGGACCCGAACCGGCCGATCGGCTCGTTCATCTTCCTGGGGCCCACGGGTGTGGGCAAGACCGAGCTGACCAAGGCCCTGGCCGGCTTCCTGTTCGACGACGACACCGCCCTCGTGCGCCTCGACATGTCGGAATACATGGAGAAGCATTCCGTGGCCCGACTGATCGGAGCGCCTCCGGGCTATGTCGGATACGAGGAGGGGGGCGCGCTGACCGAGGCGGTCCGGCGCCGTCCCTACCAGGTCGTGCTGTTCGACGAGATCGAGAAGGCGCATCCGGACGTGTTCAACGTCCTGCTGCAGGTGCTCGACGACGGGCGACTGACGGACGGCCAGGGGCGCACGGTGGACTTCCGCAACACGCTCCTGATCATGACCTCGAACCTCGGCTCGGAATACCTCGTCAATCAGGGCGAGGGCGACGACACCGAGGCCGTGCGCGAGGAGGTGATGGGGGTGGTGCGCAGCCACTTCAGGCCGGAATTCCTCAACCGGATCGACGAGATCATCCTGTTCCACCGCCTCAAGCGGTCGGAGATGGGGGCGATCGTCGACATCCAGCTGAAGCGCCTGCAGAAGCTCCTCGACGAGCGCAAGATCACCCTCGACGTTGAGCCCGAAGCCCGCGACTGGCTCGCCGACAAGGGCTACGACCCGGCCTACGGCGCGCGCCCCCTGAAGCGGGTGATCCAGAAGGCGGTGCAGGACCGGCTGGCGGAGCAGCTCCTGTCGGGGCTGATCCACGACGGCGAGGCGGTGCCGGTGAAGGTCGGCCCCCTCGGGCTGAAGGTCGGCAAATCGGGCCTCAGCACCGAGCGCCGTCCGGAGAGCGTCACCCTGAACTGAGGTCGAGCGCCATCGGGAAACGATCGGGCCCGCGACGGCTGATGCCGTCACGGGCCTCGTCGTGTGAGCCCATCACTGCCCGGAATGCAGGATCATGCGCCGGAGGCGGCCGTCCAGGTCCCGGAACCGGACCGAGATGCCGCGCCCGACGCAGCCCTGGAAGCTGTCGCCGGCAAAGAAGCCGCGGGCATTCTGCTCGCGGCAGCTCATCAGCGGCGGCACCAGGACGGCGCCGAGGCCGATGGCCAACACGAGCGCGATGTTGAGGATCACCGCGATGAGCCAGCCGAGCGGCGAGAGGAACGGCTTCTCGAAGTCCGTCCGGCCCCGGTCCGGGCGGGTCAGGTCGCGGACGGACCCGGTTGCGCGCCGCCGCTCGGCCATCCGCGTATCGAGGTCCCGGAACTTCGAGATTTCGGCCACGGACACGGTCTCCCAGGCGAGGTCTGCGTCGATCCTACGGAGGAGCCCTCAAGGAACTCTGAAGCTCGGGCACTGACATTCACGCGGAACCGTCCGCACCAAGGCTGTGCACCGGCGCGAATACGTCTTGAGCCGAATCGGCATTTGCGGAGAATGCCGGCGCCAAGGCCACGTTTCTCGTTCCCAGGACCTCCCGATGTCGATCCCTACGCCGGAGCGTCGCGCCGATCCGGCCGCGACGGACAGTGCCCTGTCGCGAGCGGGTATCCGCTTCACCGCCTGGGCCGAGAAGTGGTTTCCCGACGCCTTCATCTTCGTGGCCATCGCGGTGGTCATCGTCGCCCTCGGCGCGCTCGCCAACGGCGCCCCGGCTCCGGCCATCGCCAAGAGCTTCGGCGACGGGTTCTGGAGCCTGATCCCCTTCACCATGCAGATGGCCTTCGTGACCATCGGCGGCTACGTCGTGGCCACGGCACCCCCGGTCCAGGTGCTGATCGACCGTCTGGCGGGCATCCCGAAGACCGGGCGCGGCGCCGTCGGCTTCGTCGCCGCCGCCACCATGCTGTCGTCCTTCCTGAGCTGGGGCCTCAGCCTGATCTTCGGCGGCCTCCTGGCGCGGGCGCTCGCCCGGCGGACGGAACTGCGCATGGATTATCGCGCCGCGGGAGCGGCTGCCTATCTCGGCCTCGGAGCGACCTGGGCCATGGGCCTCAGCTCCTCGGCGGCCCAGCTCCAGGCGAACCCGGCGAGCCTGCCGAAGGCACTCCTGCCGATCACCGGCGTGATCCCGTTCAGCGAGACCATCTTCCTCTGGCAGTCGATGCTGATCGCCCTGGTCCTCTTCGTGATGTCGGTGATCATCGCCTACGCCTCGGCGCCGCGCCCGAACACCGCGGTGACGGCGGAGGACCTCGGCGTCAGTGTCGCCCGCGAGAAGACCGATCTCGGTCGTCCCGAGCAGCCGGGCGAGTGGCTGGAACACTCGCCGATCCTGACGATCCTGCTCGTGGCGATTGCCGGCGCCTGGATCTACCAGGAATTCGCGCGCCAATCCTGGATCACCGCGATCTCGAACCTCAACACCTACAACCTGCTGTTCATCACCCTCGGCCTGCTGCTGCACTGGCGCCCGAAGCGCTTCCTCGTGGCGGTCTCCAAGGCCGTGCCGGCCACCGCCGGCATTCTGATCCAGTTTCCGCTCTACGCCGCCATCAGCGCCATGCTGACCGGGCCGAAGAACGCCGCCGGCATCTCGGTCTCCGAGGTGATCACCCACGCCTTCGTCAGCCTGAACACCACCGGCAGCTTCCCGATCTCGATGGGCGTCTACTCGGCGGTGCTCGGCTTCTTCGTGCCGTCGGGCGGCGGCAAGTGGCTGCTCGAGGCACCCTACGTGATGCAGGCCGCCAACGAGCTGCAGGTCCATCTCGGCTGGGCCGTGATGGTCTACAACGCGGCCGAAGCGCTGCCGAACCTGATCAACCCGTTCTGGATGCTGCCGCTGCTGGGCATCCTCGGACTGAAGGCGCGCGACATCGTCGGATTTAGCTTCCTGCAACTCCTCATCCACCTGCCGGTGGTGCTGTTCCTGCTCTGGGCACTGGCCTTCACGCTGACCTATCACCCGCCCGTGATGCCATAGCCGTCAGCGCAAGCCTGGCGTAGGGAAGGATCTGCATGCCTCTCGCCATCCTGACGATCCTGTCGACCCTGCTGCTCGGGAGCCTGTCCGCCGTGGCCCAAGATCGCCTGTCGGAAGATCGCCTGTCGGAAGATCGCCTGCCGGACATTCCGGCCGATGCCCTGACCGATGCCCAGAAGAAGGCATCGGCGGACTTCCTCGCCGCGCGTGGGACGCCGGTCTTCGGGCCGTTCGTGCCCCTCCTGCGCAGCCCTGAATTGATGACCAACGCCAGCACCATGGGGTTGCACCTGCGCTACCGCAGCGTGCTGCCCCTGCGGCTGAGCGAGTTCATCATCCTCATCACCGCGCGGGAATGGACCCAGCAGCTGGAATGGCACATCCATGCGCCGATCGCCCTGAAGGCCGGCCTCGATCCCGCCATCGTCGCGGCGATCCAGGAGGGCCGGCGGCCGGACGCGATGGGGCCCGAGGAGACGCTGGTCTATGCGTTCTCGACGGAACTCCACCACAACAAGGCGGTGAGCGACACAACCTACGCGCGTGCGGTGCAGACCTTCGGCGAGCAGGGCGCCGTCGAGATGGCGGGCATCAACGGCTACTACACACTGCTCGCCATGAGCATGAACATGGCGCGCACGGCTTTGCCGAAGGGCGCCACGCCGCAGCTGCCGCCGCTGGTGCGCTGAGCGCGGACGGTCGGTTCTTCTGCCGAGGTGCAGGCGGACCGGCACATCGCCGATGATCGTGACCATGGCCGGGGTCGTTCACGCCCAAACGGAACGGTACATCCAAAACTCAACCGCGCCGCGCCGGAACGAGGGCGCCGATGGCGGCGAGCAGCCAGCCGGCCATCAGCACCGTGCCGCCGATCGGCGCCGCCATGGGAAAGAGCGGGGCGCCGTGGAGCGCGCGCAGGGCCAAGTCGCCGGAGAACAGCACCAGCCCCACGACGAGAGCGCAGGCCGCGACGCGCGTGATCGGCCGGTGCGTCGTGCCGGTGGCGGCCAGGGCCACGAGCGCGAGGATCGCGGGGGCGTGGAACAGCAGGAATTGCGCGGCGGTCTTCAGGCTGTCGGCACCGCTGACATGGGCCGCCGCCGCACTCGCCGCCACGCCGAGAAGGCCGGCCAGCGCCCCGAGCGCCAGGAGAACGCGATCGACGCCGCTCACGCGCCGCGCTCCCGGAGCAACCTGGCGACGCTCGCCCGCAACTCGGGCACACCCCGGTCGTCGCGGCTGGAGGTGAGCAGGATCTCCGGATACGCCGCCGGACGCCGGGCGATGGCGGCCTGCACGCCGGCGATCCGCGCATCCATCTCGGACTTCTTCAGCGCGTCGCCCTTGGTCAGCACGATCTGGTAGCTGACGGCGGCCTTGTCGAGGCCGTCGAGGACGTCGGTGTCGATGCTCTTTAGGCCATGGCGCGAATCGATCAGCATGAACACCCGGGCGAGGTTCGAGCGGCCCTTGAGGTAGTCGTGGATCAGGTCGGTCCAGGCCTCCACCTTGGTCTTCTCCACCGCCGCGTAGCCGTAGCCCGGCATGTCGACCAGGGTCAGGCGCCCGCCGATGTCGAAGAAGTTGAGCTGCTGGGTCCGCCCCGGCGTGTGCGAGGTCCGCGCCAGGGTGTTGCGCCCGGTCAGCGCGTTGACGAGGCTCGACTTGCCCACGTTGGAGCGGCCCGCGAAGGCGATCTCGACGCCCTTCATCGGCGGCAGGGCGGGCACGTTCGGCGCTGAGGCGATGAAGTCCGCCGCCCCCGCGAACAGCAGGCGTCCCGCCTCCAGGAGGGCGGCATCGTCTTCGGCTTGGGACATCGGGCGGCTCCGGACGGATGAGGCGCATCCGCCGCCCTCGCGAGCCGACACACCGGAAACAGGAAGTCCTCCCCGTCGCCGGACGGGGAGGACTGGATCGGTTGGAGCCCATCCGGCCGCGAGGCCGGAGAGGGGCTCAGCTCTTGGCGACGGCGTTCTTGCGCTTGAACATCCCGCTCAGGTTGTCCCACAACTCCACCTTCACACCGTTGCGGCGCATGATGACGTATTGCTGGATAACCGACAGGGTGTTGTTCCAGGCCCAGTAGATCACCAGGCCGGCCGGGAACGAGCCGAGCATGAAGGTGAACACGATCGGCATGAAGGTGAAGATCTGCGCCTGGACCGGGTCCGGCGGCGCGGGGTTCATCTTCATCTGGATGAACATCGTGATGCCCATGATGATGGGCCAGATGCCGAGGTGGATGAAGTCGGGCGCCGCGAAGGGCAGCAGGCCGAACAGGTTGAGGATGTTCGTCGGGTCCGGCGCGGCAAGATCCTGGATCCACCCGAAGAACGGCGCGTGCCGCATCTCGATGGTGATGAACAGGACCTTGTACAGCGCGAAGAAGACCGGGATCTGGATTAGCACCGGCCAGCAGCCGGCGACCGGATTGATCTTCTCCTTCTTGTAGAGCTCCATCATCGCCTGCTGCTGCTTCATCTTGTCGTCAGCATAGCGCTCGCGGATCGACGCCATCTCAGGCTGTACGGCCTTCATCTTGGCCATGGACTGGTAGGACTTGTTGGCGATCGGCAGGAACAGCAGCTTCAGGCAGAAGGTCACCACCAGGATCGACACGCCGAAATTGCCGAACAGGTGGAAGAAGAAGTCCAGCGCCCGGAACATCGGCTTGGTGATGAAGTGGAACCAGCCCCAGTCGATCAGCAGGTCGAACTGCTTGATGTTCTGGTTCGCCTGGTAGGCGTTGATGGTGTTCACCTCCTTGGCGCCGGCGAACAGTTGCTGCGTCGCCGCTGCCGAGGCGCCGGGCTGCACCACCTGCACGTTGCCGAGGACGTTGGCCTGGTACACCTTGGTGGCGCCGTCCGTCCGCTCCGTGAAGCTGCCGGTATAGGGCGCGGACTGGTCGGGGATCGCGGCGGCGGCCCAGTACTTGTCGGTGATACCGACGAAGCCGCCGGTCACGCCCGTCCAGGTCTTGCCCTTGGTGCTGGCATTGCCGAGGGCCGGCTCCTTCGCGAGGTGGTCGTAGGTGTATTCCTGCAGGCCGTCGGCGCCGAGGATGCCGATCAGGCCCTCGTGCAGCACGTAGTAGCCTTGGGTGTGTGGCTTACCCCAGCGCGAGACGAGGCTGTAGGGGTACAGGCTGACCGCGTTGCCGCCCTTGTTCTCGACCTCGTCGCGAACCGTGAACAGGAACTTGTCGTCCACCGCGACGATGCGCTTGAAGAGCAGGCCGGCGCCGTTGTCGTAGCTCAGCGTCACGGGCTTGCCCGGCGCCAGGGTGGTGGCGTCGGCCGTCCACAGGGTGTCGCCGGTGGGCAGCGGGCCAGCATTCTGGCCAACCCAGCCGAACTCGGCGTAGTACGGGTTCTCGGTGCCGGTGGGCGAGAGCAGCACGATGCGCGGGCTCTTGTCGTCGACGGTCTCGTGATAGTTCTTCAGCGAGACGTCGTCGATGCGGCCGCCCTTGAGGGCGATCGAGCCGGCGAGCGCCGGGGTGTCGATGGTCACGCGCGGCGAGCGCGCGATCGCCGCCTCGCGGGGCACGATGCCGCCGCCGGCGCCGGTGGCACCCGGCAGGGTTCCGGGGACGGGATTGGCCGGACCACCTTCCTTGGGAGCGGCGCTCGGCACGCCGTCCGGGCCGGCGGCCTGGGTCGCCGCCTTGTTCTGCAGGGCGGCCTGGCGCTGCTGCTCCACGCGCGGGGCGGCGACGAAGTAGTTCCAGCCGAGCAGGACCGCCAGCGACAAGGCGATCGCGACGATCATGTTCGTCTTGTCATTACCCATCGGTCGGTCCGTCGCATGCGTTGGAAAGAGGGGAGGGCGCGTTCGCGCGGGCCGGTCCCGGACCGGACGCCGCAGCGGAGGCCGTCGCGCCCGAGGCCAATACCGGAGCCGCCGCCGATGCGCCAGACGCGGGCGCTCCTTTGCCGCGTCCGCGGCGGGTGGGCCGCACGGGGGACGAGTCGGATTTCGGGCCTTGCGGCTTCGTCACCACGGCGACGGCACGGCGCAGGTCGTCGATGAGGGTCTCGAAGGGGGCGTGCAGGGCCGGACGTCGTGCCACCAGCACCACGTCGGCCCGGCGCACCGGCAGGTCGCCGGCGGCCTGCGCCACCGCGGCACGCAGCCGCCGCCGGATGCGATTGCGCTCCGTGGCGTGGCCGACCCGCTTGGTGATGGTGAAGCCGATGCGCAGGCCGTCTCCGGCCAGATCGTCCGAGGCACCGTCCGCGGGCGCCTCGACGGTACGGACGAGGCCCTGCGCCGACAGGCGTTCGTTGTGGAAGCGGCGCCCCCCGGCCGCGGCCAGAAACTCGGAGCGTCGCGTAAGCCGTCCGATCGTCGACATGGCCGATCCGATCTCGCAGCCGGTCTCTTGGCCCGAGGCCGAACGCATGATGTGGCGCGCCGCCCGTGACGGCGCCGCCGATCTCAGGCCGAGAGCTTCTTGCGACCGTGGGCGCGGCGGGCCGCGATGACCTTGCGGCCGCCGGCGGTGGCCATGCGGGCGCGGAAGCCGTGACGACGCTTACGCACGAGCTTGCTGGGCTGGTAGGTTCTCTTCATGGCGCGATCTCCGAATGGCCGAGGATCGATCCGGGCCGCACCGAAGGCCGCGCCGGATATTCACTCGCCCTGAAATGTGTCTGCAAGCGCGAACAGCGCCCCTCAAGGGCGCCGCGTCGCGATGGCGCGGCTTATGGGGCAAGGTCCCGCGCAAGTCAATTCCGGAGCGTGCCGAAACGGCATGGTTCGCCCTCCCGTTTCCCTCGCGGCGACACGGACTCCGCGAACCCTTCGTTAACCAATCCGCGCGATCCTGTGATCCTGTTCGGTCCTCCCGAACAGCGCGCGGACCTCCGGTTCGCTCGCTTGGACTGCTCCCGAAACTCACCTCCCAGGCCGCCCCGCAACGGGCGGCCTTTTTTCGTCTCCGGAACTCCGCGGCCCGCCGACGGGATCAGGAGCCAGGGCACCGATCCGTCCCGGTAACGTTAACGATCGGTAAAGGCCGCGGACCGGGGCGTTCGGCGCTAGAGTTGCGCAGACAGGTGCAAACGCACCGCCTTTGTCCCATCTCGGGACGCAATCGGTCCGGTAGCGGCACAGGAGGCACCATGAGCGGGTTCGACGTCATGTTCCGGGACGAGCGCGACTGGGTGAATTTCGGTGATACCTACGTCACCTCTGAATCCTTCAAGGTGCTCTTTCGCGAGGGCATGAACCTCGTCGAGGAGGCTGCGGCCTACCTCGACGGCACGGGGCGCGAGGAATCCCGGCTGATGTCCCGCGACGGCACGCTGAGCTATGCCAGCGAGAGCATGCGCCTCACCACGCGGCTGATGCAGATCGCTTCATGGCTCCTGGTGCAGCGCGCGGTCTCCGAGGGCGAGCTGACACCCGCCGAGGCGATGCAGGAGAAGACCCGGGTGCGGCTCACCACGCCCGAGACCTTCCGCAGCGACGTGTTCGGCGTTCTGCCCCCGACCTTGCAGGACCTGATCGTGCGCTCGCGCCGGCTCCACAGCCGGATCCTGCACCTCGACGGTCTGATCGCGGACGAGCGCCCGACCCCGCAGCCGCAGGAGAGCCCGGTGGTCGCGCAGCTCAGCCTGCTGCGCTCCGCTTTCGGTGCAGCCTCCGCTTGACGCACGAGCCGCGCGCCCGGCCTTGTACCGGGCGAGGGGACCCTGAACGCAGAACGGGCGGCACCGTGGGTGCCGCCCGTTCTGCGTTGTCCCGAGGGCGCCGCCACGTCGTCGCGGCGGCGGACCGAAGTGTTCTTACTTCTTGCCGAAGGAGAGAGCGCCGAAACGCGTGTTGAAGCGCGACACGCGGCCACCGCGATCGAGCATCTTCTGCTCGCCGCCGGTCCAGGCCGGGTGCGTGTTCGGGTCGATGTCGAGGTTGAGGGTGTCGCCCTCCTTGCCGTAGGTCGACCGGGTCATGTACTCGGACCCGTCGGTCATCACGACCTTGATGAAGTGGTAGTCGGGATGCTCGGTACCCTTGGCCTTGTCGGCCGCGCTCTTTGCCATGACGAAATCCTTGAATAGCCAAGCCGACCGGCCCGTCTGGCGGCCCGCGGCCATAGATCACGCGCAATCGGATGAAGGCGCGCCTATACCTCACGCACCTTCGCCCGACAAGCGTGCGCCGATCGAAGAGGCCGATTGCCGGTCGCTTTTTCTGCAAGTCGCTCTTCCTGCAAGACCAATGATGACGAGGCACCATGGCGCGCGGCCGTGACAAGAAAATCCCCGGGGAGGCCCGGCCGAAGGCACCGCTCGGCTCGCTGCGCCCGCTGATCCCCTTCGCGATGGTCTATCGCGGTCGGATGCTCGCGGCCTTCCTGGCGCTCCTGGCCGCCTCGGGCGCGACCCTGGTGGTTCCGATCGCCCTGCGCCGGGTCATCGATCACGGCTTCTCGCCCGAGGGCCACGGCTTCATCGACACCTATTTCGCCGCGCTGATCGTGGTCGTGGCGGTCCTCGCCCTGTCGAGCGGCGCGCGCTACTACACCGTCGCGACGCTGGGCGAGCGCGTCGTGGCGGATCTGCGCACCGCCGTGTTCCGGCGCCTGACCCAGCTCGACCCCGCCTTCTTCGACCGTTCGCTGTCGGGCGAGATCATCTCGCGCCTCACGGCGGACGCGACCCAGGTCAAGGCGGTGTTCGGCGTCTCGATCTCGATCCTCCTGCGCAACGCGTTCCTGTTCACCGGTGCGGTGGTGATGATGGTGATCACCAGCCCGAAGCTCTCCGTCCTCGTGCTCGCGGCGATCCCCCTCATCGTGTTCCCGCTGATCCTCTCCGGGCGCGGCGTGCGCCGCCGCTCCCGGGCGGCACAGGACCGCCTCGCCGACGCCTCGGCCTATGCCGCCGAGGCGGTGAACGCGATCCGCACGATGCAGGCCTTCGGAATGGGCCGGACCACGGCCGCCCGCTTCGCCGGCGCCGCCGAGAATGCCTACGGCGCGGCCCGCGATTCGATCCAGGCGCGGGCGCTCCTCACCGGGGTCGCCATCTTCCTCATCTCGGCGAGCGTCGTCGGGGTGATGTGGTACGGCGCGCAAGGCGTCCTGGCCGGCACCATGACGGCCGGGCAACTCTCGCAGTTCGTGCTCTACGCCGTGTTTGGGGCCAGCGCCCTCGGCCAGCTCTCGGAGGTCTACGGCGAACTCGCCCAGGCCGCCGGCGCCGCCGAGCGCCTCGGCGAGATCCTGGCCGCCGAATCGACCATCCGGGTTCCTTTCGAGCCGCTCACCCTGCCGGTTCCGGCCAGGGGCGCCGTCGCCTTCGAGGCCGTGCGCTTCCACTACCCCACGCGGCCGGACCACCCCTCCCTCGACGGCATCAGCTTCACCATCGCGCCGGGCGAGCGCGTCGCCCTGGTGGGACCCTCCGGCGCCGGCAAGACCACGGTGCTGCAGCTGCTGCTGCGCTTCTACGACCCGCAATCCGGCTTCGTCCGGGTCGACGGCATCGACATCGCCCGGGTCGATCCGGACTCCTTGCGCGAGCGCCTCGCCCTGGTGCCGCAGGACCCGACGGTGTTCTCCGGCTCCGTGCTCGAGAATATCCGCTACGGCCGCCCCGAGGCGACCGAGGCGCAGGTCCAGCGCGCCGCCGAGCTCGCCCATGCCGACGGCTTCATCCGGGCCCTGCCGCAGGGCTACGCCACCACCGTGGGCGAGCGCGGCGTCACCCTGTCCGGCGGCCAACGTCAGCGGGTGGCGATCGCCCGCGCCATCCTCAAGGATGCGCCGATCCTGCTCCTCGACGAGGCGACCTCGGCCCTCGACGCCGAGAGCGAGCGCGCGGTGCAGACTGCACTGGACACCCTGATGCGCGGGCGCACCACCCTGGTCATCGCACACCGCCTCGCCACGATCCGCAAGGCCGACCGCATCCTCGTCCTCGACGGCGGCCGCATCGTTGAGAGCGGCACCCACGAGAGCCTGCTGGCGCAGGGCGCTCTCTACGCGCAGCTGGCGGCGCTGCAGTTCACCGACGCCCACGACGACGGGATGCGCTCCCGCGAGCCGCGTCCGCTGCTCGACGCCCTGCCGGCCGAGTAGGGCGGCCCGGGGTGGAACCGGTCCGGAACGGGGGTCAGGCCTCCGCGCCGGTCCCGTTCAGGGGGTTGGCCTCGTCCCAGCCGTAGCCGAGGGTCTCGAAGCGCATCGCGCGGGTGTCCACCATGAGCAGGCGGCCGACAAGGGGCTCCCCGAATGCCGTCACCGTGCGGATCACCTCCAGGGCCATCAGCGAGCCCATGATGCCCGCCAGCGCGCCGAGGACGCCGGCCTCGGCACAGGGCGCGACGCTGCCGGGCGGCGGCGGATTCGGGAACAGGCAGCGATAGGTCGGGTTCGGGCGACCGCGCGCGTCGGTCTCATAGGGCCGCAGGGTGGTGAGCGAGCCGTCGAAGCGCCCCAGCGCCGCCGTCACCAGGGGGCGTCGGGCGTGGAAGCAGGCATCCGAGACCGCATAGCGCGTCGCGAAATTGTCGGACCCGTCCGCGACCACGTCGTAGGCGCCGATAAGCGCCTGCGCGTTCTCCGGCGTCAGTCGCGACGGATGCGCCTTCACCGCCACGTGTGGGTTGAGGCGCGCGACGGACTCGGCCGCGCTCTCGACCTTGAGGCGGCCGATATCCGGGGTTGCGTGGATCACCTGGCGCTGCAGGTTCGACAGGGAGACGGTGTCGTCGTCGACGATGCCGATCGTCCCGATCCCGGCGGCGGCGAGGTACTGGATCAGGGGGGCGCCGAGCCCGCCCGCGCCGATGACGAGGACCCGGGCGGCCTTCAGCCGGGCCTGGCCCGGGCCGCCGACCTCCGGCAGCACGAGGTGGCGGGCGTAGCGTTCGACTTCGTCGGGAGAGAAGGCCATGGCCCGCAGATAAGCTCCACCGGCGCGCGGTGAAAGCCCAGCCGCGAATTGCACCCCCGCGCACCGGCGCTTATGGCCGTGCGCACAAGGACATCATGCGAAGAGTCCCGCCCGTGCCGAACGCGCCCCTCGACCGCTCCCCCGTCGCCCTCGCCCAGAGCCTGATCCGCTGCCCGTCGGTGACCCCGGAGGAGGGGGGTGCGCTCGCCTGGCTCGCCGAAATCCTCGAGGGCGCCGGGTTCACCGTCGAGCGCCCGCGCTTCTCGGAACCGGGGACCCCCGACATCGACAATCTCTACGCCCGCATCGGCACGCGGGCGCCCTACCTGCTGTTCGCCGGCCATACCGACGTGGTGCCCCCCGGCGACCTCGCCCGCTGGCGCCACGGCCCCTTCGCCGGAACCGTGGAGAACGGGGTGCTGTACGGGCGCGGGGCCGTCGACATGAAGGGCGGCATCGCCTGCATGCTCGCCGCCGCCCTCGACTATCTCGACGTGGCGGGCCCGGACTTCCCCGGTTCGATCGGCTTCCTCGTCACCGGTGACGAGGAAGGGCCGGCGATCAACGGCACGGTGAAGCTCCTCGACTGGGCCAGGGCCCGGGGCGAGCGCTTCGACCATTGCCTCCTCGGGGAGCCGACCAACCCGGATTCCCTCGGCGACATGATCAAGATCGGCCGGCGCGGCTCCCTCACCGGACGGCTGACCGTGCACGGCCGCCAGGGCCACGTCGCCTATCCGGACCTCGCCGAGAATCCGATTCCCGGCCTGCTGCGCCTCGTCTCGGCGCTTCTCGCCGCGCCCCTCGACGCCGGAACCCAGCATTTCGGCGCCTCGAACCTCGAATTCACCACCATCGACGTCGGCAACACGGCCACCAACGTCATTCCGGCCGAGGCGCACGGCACCTTCAATATCCGCTTCAACGACCGCTGGACCGCCGAGACCCTCGGCGCCGAGATCCGGGGCCGCCTCGCGGCCGCCGCCGGGCGCAGCGTGCGCTACACCCTCGACCTCCTGCCGTCGAACGCGCCGGCCTTCCTCACCGAGCCCGACGCCTTCACCGAGCTCGTGGCCGGCGCCATCGCCACCGAGACCGGCCGCCGCCCGGTGCTCTCGACCACGGGGGGCACCTCGGATGCGCGCTTCATCAAGGATGCCTGCCCGGTCATCGAGTTCGGCCTCGTCGGCCAGACCATGCACCAGACCGACGAATGCGTGCCGGTGGCCGACCTCAACCGCCTGACGGCGATCTACACCCGGGTGCTGGCGGCGTATTTCGGGGCCTCGAACCCAGTTGGATCGACGGTGTAATCCACCCCCACCAGCGTCAGCCCGCAGGCGGGCGCCAGCGGACCGCAGCGGCTGCGGTCGCGGCTGGCCAGGATGTCGGCGACGTCGTCGGCGGTGATGCGGCCGCTGCCGGCGAGCATCAGCGTGCCGACCATCGAGCGGACCTGATGGTGCAGGAAGGCGCGGGCCGAGGTCGCCACCACGATCTCGTCGTGCAGGCCCATGGGCATCGCCGCCACGTCGAGCTGGTCGAGGGTTCGAAGAGGGCTCCTGGCCTGGCATTCGGCGGCGCGGAAGGCCGTGAAGTCGTGCAGGCCGAGGAGGCGGGTGGCGGCCTCTCGCATCCGCGCGACGTCGAGGGGCCAGGGCACCTGCCAGACATGGGCGCGGTTGAGCACCGGCGGGCTGCGCCGGTTGAGGATGCGGTAGCGGTAATGTCGGCGGGTAGCGGAGTGGCGGGCGTTGAACGCGGCGCCGACGATCTCCGCGCTGAGGACCGCCACCGGATTCGGACGCAGATGCGCGTTGAGCGCGTCGCGCACCACGTCGGTGCGCCAGTCCCGTTCGAGGTCGAGATGCGCCACCTGATGCGTGGCGTGGACGCCCGTATCCGTGCGGCCGGCGCAGGTCAGGCCGGTGGTCTCGCCGGAGAAGCGCTTGACCGCCGACTCGATCGCTCCCTGGACGGAGGGCTGTGAGGTCTGGCGCTGCCAGCCGCAGAACGGGCTGCCGTCGTACTCGATGACGAGCTTGTAGCGCGGCATCAGGTTCGGCCCGGTTCGGTCATGCGAGCCGCATTCCGGGCGTCCGGTGGGTGCCGCGCAGGAATTCGGCCCCGGTGCTGGTGCCGCCCTTGCCGGCGCGGCGCAGGGCATTGAGGCGGACGGCGCCCTCGCCGCACGCGACGGTACCGTCCGCGTCGAGGAGCATGCCGGGAGCGCCGGTACCGGGAACGGCGTCGGCCGCGAGGACCTTCACACGCTCCGGTCCCTTGCCGAAATCCGCCTCGAAGAAGGCGCCAGGGAAGGGCGACAGGCCGTTGATGTGGTCGGCGACCGCGCGGGCCGGTCGGCTCCAGTCGATGCACGCCTCGTCGTTGGTGATCTTGTGGGCGTAGACGACGCCCTCCTCGGCCTGGGGCCGGAAGGTCAGGTCGCCCCGCTCCAGCGCGTGCAGCGCCTGCGCCATCAGGTCGGCCCCGAGCGGCATCAGCGCGTCGTGGAGTTGGCCCGCCGTCATGCCGGGGGTGATCGGACGCCGGGCCTCCAGCGCCACGGGCCCGGTGTCGAGGCCGGCCTCCATCCGCATGATGCCGACGCCGCTCTCCGCATCCCCGGCCATCACCGCCCGCTGGATCGGCGCGGCGCCGCGCCAGCGGGGCAGCAGCGAGCCGTGCAGGTTAAGGCAGCCGTGGCGCGGCAGGTCGAGGATCGTCTGCGGCAGGAGCAGGCCATAGGCCACCACCACGGCGACATCGGCTCCGTGGCCGGCGAAGGTCGCGGCGGCCTCGGGCCCATTGAGGCTGGCGGGTGTCAGCACGGGCGCGCCGAGGCTTTCGGCCATCGCCTGCACGGGGGAGGGCTTGAGGGCCATGCCGCGCCCGGCCTTGGCCGGCGCACGGGTGTAGACGGCGGCGATCGCGTGGCCGTCGGCGGCGACGCGCGCCAGGGTCGGCACGGCGAAATCCGGCGTACCCATGAAGACGACGCGCATGGCTCTTGAACCCTCGAAGCCGGTCTCAGACGTCGCCGCGCTTGGCTGCCTTGGCGAATTTCTTCACCACCCGGTCGCGCTTCAGCTTCGACAGGTGGTCGATGAACAGCACGCCGTCGAGGTGGTCGATCTCATGCTGGATGCAGGTGGCGAGCAGGCCATCCGCCTCGATCTCCTGCTCCTCGCCCTGGAGGTCGCGGAACCGCACGCGCACCCGGTCGGGCCGCTCGACCTCGCCGTAGAATTCCGGGATCGACAGGCAGCCCTCGTCGTAGATCCGCTTCTCCTCAGAGGCCCAGACGATCTCGGGATTGAGGAAGACCTGCGGGTGGCGGTCGTTCTCGTCCTTCGAGGTGTCGATGGTGACGACGCGCTTCGGCACGCCGATCTGGATCGCGGCGAGCCCGACGCCGGGGGCGTCGTACATGGTCTCCAGCATGTCGGCGGCGAGCGTCCGGATCTCGTCGGTCACGGGGCCGACCGGCTCGGAGGCAAGGCGCAGGCGCGCGTCGGGCAGGATCACGAGGGGGCGGATGGTCATGGGGCGATCGGACTTGAAACGGGGGCGGGGCGGGCGGCGCCGGGAATCCCCCGCAGATACGGATGTGCCGGAGGCCGGTCAAATACCGGGCCCAGATACAGGGTCCTTGGGCAGAGGTCTCAGAACGGCGTCCGGCTCCGGATCGCTGCGGTCAGCGTGCCCTCGTCGAGGTAGTCGAGTTCGCCGCCGACCGGGACACCGTGGGCGAGGCGGGTGACCTTGAGGCCATGCGCCTTCAGGGATTCGGTGACGTAATGGGCCGTGGTCTGCCCATCGACGGTGGCGTTCAGCGCCAGGATGATCTCGCGCATGGCCGGATCGGCGGCACGGGCCACGAGGCTGTGGAGGTTGAGATGCTCGGGTCGCACGCCGTCGAGGGCCGAGAGGACGCCGCCGAGCACGTGGTAGCGGGCCGTCACCGCACCCGAGCGCTCCAGGGCCCAGAGGTCCGAGACGTCCTCCACCACCACCAGGGTCGCCGGGTCGCGGCTCTCGTCGCAGCAGATCGTGCAGGGGTCGCGGGTGTCGACGTTGCCGCAGGTCTGGCAGACGACGATCCGCTCGGAGGCCACCCGCATCGCCTCCGCCAGCGGTGCCAGCAGCGTCTCCCGCTTCTTGATCAGCTGCAGGGCGGCGCGGCGGGCGGAGCGGGGCCCCAGGCCCGGCATGCGGGCCAGAAGCTGGATGAGGCGCTCGATCTCGGGACCGGCGACGGCTTGTGCCATGGACGAATATACTCGTGACGGTTGAGACACCCACACGGCGCACTGCGTAGGAAGCGGGCGGGTGAAGCGCGGCGGCGGCCCGGGCCCGGCGCGTCCGATCGCGCCCGACCCGTTTCACGGTCCCCTAATTAGTGTCTCCAGGCCGATTTTTCGCCCCCGTCGACGCCGAATCGCACCAAAAAGCGGCCCGGTTCGGTCGCCTGCGAACGAATCTTCGACGGTAATCCTGATCATGTAAGTTTTTTTGTCGGCCAACAGGCGGATTGACGGCAAATGATCCGTGTCTATGCAGGAGAAGCGCGGTCTCGGAGCGGTGAACCTGCGCGCGGTGGCCCTGACCAACCGCGCGGACACTCCGAGAACCGGCGGATATGGAGAGCCGGTACGGCTCCCTGTCTATGGGGCGGCGACGCGATCAGGGGCCGGAGGAGAGATGAGCGTGACCAATATCGGCGAGTTCAACGCAGCGCACGGGTCCGAGGCCATCGGCCTGCGCAACCTGAAGGCGGTTCACTGGAACCTCGACGTTCCCCGCCTCTACGAGGAGGCCCTGGCCCGCGGCGAGGGGCAGCTGGCCCGCGGCGGCGCCTTCGTGGCGACCACCGGCTCCCATACCGGCCGCTCGCCCAAGGACAAGTTCGTGGTGCGCGACGCCGCCACCGAGAACGAGATCTGGTGGGACAACAACGGTGCGATCACGCCCGAGCAGTTCGAGACCCTGTATGCCGACTTCCTCGCCCATGCCGAGGGCCGCGAGCTCTTCGCCCAGGACCTGCGCGGCGGCGCCGATCCGTCCCACGGGGTCAATGCCCGGGTGTTCACCGAGTTCGCCTGGCACTCGCTGTTCATCCGCAACCTGCTGATCCGGCCGGACCGCGCCACCCTCGCGCACTACGTGCCCGAACTCACGATCATCGACCTGCCGAGCTTCCAGGCCGAGCCGCACCGGCACGGCTGCCGCTCGAAGACCGTGATCGCCATCGACTTCGCGCGCAAGCTCGTCCTCATCGGGGGCTCGGCCTATGCCGGCGAGATGAAGAAGTCGGTCTTCACCTACCTCAATTACATCCTGCCGAAGTCGGGCGTGATGCCGATGCACTGCTCGGCCAACGCGGCCCTCGACGAGGCCGGTGACTCGGCCCTATTCTTCGGCCTGTCCGGCACCGGCAAGACCACTCTCTCCAACGATTCCTCGCGCCAGCTTCTCGGCGACGACGAGCACGGCTGGAGCCGGGACGGCATCTTCAATTTCGAGGGGGGCTGCTACGCCAAGACCATCCGGCTCTCGCGCAACGCCGAGCCGGAGATTTACGCCACCACCGAGCGCTTCGGTACGGTGATGGAGAACGTGGTGATCGATCCCGAGACCCGGATCCCGGATTTCGACGACGCCTCGCTCACCGAGAACACCCGCTGCGCCTATCCCCTCGACTTCATCGCCAATGCCAGCGCCACGGGGCGGGCCGCGCATCCCAAGAACATCGTCATGCTGACCTGCGATGCCTTCGGCGTGATGCCGCCGATCGCCAAGCTGACCGGCGCCGAGGCGATGTACCACTTCCTCTCCGGCTACACCGCCAAGGTCGCCGGTACGGAGCGCGGCCTCACCGCACCCGAGGCGACGTTCTCGACCTGTTTCGGCGCGCCGTTCATGCCGCGCCACCCGAGCGTCTACGGCAACCTGCTGCGGGACCTGATCGCCCATCACGAGGTGGATTGCTGGCTCGTCAACACCGGCTGGACTGGCGGCGGCGTCGGCACCGGTCGCCGCATGCCGATCCGGGTCACCCGCCGCCTGCTCAGCGCCGCCCTCGACGGCTCGCTCGCCCATGTCGAGTTCCGCCGAGACCCCTATTTCGGCTTCCAGGTGCCCGTCGCGGTGCCGGGCGTCGAAACCGAGGTTCTGTCCCCGATCGACACCTGGACCAACAAGGCGGCCTTCCACGAGACCGCGACGCGCCTCGTCACGATGTTCCAGGAGAACTTCAAGCGCTTCGCCGCCCACGTCGACGCGGATGTCCGCGCCGCCGAGCCGGTGCTCTCCGCAGCCGCCTAAGCGCCGCGCGAGTCGGGACGCGGAGCGTGGCCTCCGCGTTCCGGGCCGAATCCCGAGGCCGCGCCGCTAGGATTTCGGCGCGGCGTCGGCATCTGGATCGTCGTCCCCGGAATCGTCACACCCCAGGTCTTCGTCGCTCGGGGCTGCATCGCACAAGACATCCGGCGCGTCCCTGCGGGCTTCGCTAAAGAGAACGCCGACCTCGTTCTGTGCAGACCAGATCCGACGCACCCGGTAGGCAGTCTTGCCCGGTCCGAGGAACA
The DNA here is from genome assembly GCF_058782155.1 of Methylobacterium sp. FW306-05-D. NCBI lineage: Bacteria > Pseudomonadati > Pseudomonadota > Alphaproteobacteria > Hyphomicrobiales > Methylobacteriaceae > Methylobacterium > Methylobacterium sp. FW306-05-D. Next base: position 20,571 of record NZ_JBYSXL010000015.1, on the reverse strand, counting down.
GATCGAAGCTGTCCGGTATCTCGACTTCCGCGCAGAAGACCACACGGGCTCCGATCGGAGACAGGTTCCGCACCAGACAAGGCAATGTTTCCGGTGATGTCCCGTCGAGGGAAACACGACCGGCAAGATGTGTCAGGGCGCGAACGGCCTTGCGATGCTCATTCATGTCTTCGAGAAACGCCGATATCCGTTAAGATACCGACACGCCGATCGTCGGAAAACCGATCCATCCTCACGGCGCCGGGTCGCGCGGCGGCTTCCCCCCAGTCGCGAACTCAGGCGGCTTCCCGCACCATGGCCTGGCGCACCTTCAGGGCGAGCTGCTCCAGGGTATAGGGCTTGGCCAGCAGCTGCACATCGGCGTCGACGAGGCCGTTATGCACGATGGCGTTGCGCGTGTAGCCGGTGGTGAACAGCACCGGCAGGTCCGGCCGGCGCGCATGCACGGCATCGGCCAGTTCGCGCCCGTTGACCTCGGGCATGACCACGTCGGTGAACAGCAGCGCGATCTCGGGATGCGCGTCGAGCTTCTTCAGGGCATCCCCGGCCCCGTCCGCATGGATGACGGTGTAGCGCAGGTCGCGCAGGGCCTCGACGGCGAGGTGGCGCACGCCGTCCTCGTCCTCGACCACGAGGATCACCTCGCGCGGCGAGCCCTCGGGGAGCATGGTCGGCGTGATAGGCTCCAGCTCCGCGGCGTCGCCGAAATGACGCGGCAGGTAGAGGCGCACCGTCGTCCCCCGGTCGGGCTCGGAATAGATCGCCACGTGGCCCCCGGACTGGCGGGCGAAGCCGTAGACCTGGCTGAGGCCGAGGCCGGTGCCCTGGCCCACCGGCTTGGTGGTGAAGAACGGGTCGAAGGCCTTGGCGGCGACGTCCGGCAGCATGCCGCTGCCGCTGTCGGTCAGGGCCACCAGGACGTACTGCCCGGCCGGAACGCCCGGATTCTGCGCGGCATAGGCCGCATCGAGATGGACGTTGTCGGTCTCGATGATCAGCCGTCCGCCCTTCGGCATCGCGTCGCGGGCATTCACCGCGAGGTTGAGGATCGCGTTCTCGAGCTGGTTGGCGTCGGCCTTCGTGGTCCAGAGGTCGGGCGCCGTGACGGTCTCGATCCGGATCGCCTCGCCGAGGCTGCGGCGCAGCAGGTCGGACATGGCGGCGATGAGGCGATTGCAGGCGATGGCCTCCGGGGCCAGGGGCTGCTTGCGGGCGAAGGCCAGGAGCCGATGCGTCAGCGTCGCGGCTCGGTCGGCCCCCTTGAGCGCCTGCTCGGCATAGCGCTCCACCGCGCGGTCGCCGCGCTCCAGCCGCCGCTTGAGCAGACTGAGATTGCCGATGATGATCGCCAGCATGTTGTTGAAGTCGTGCGCGAGGCCGCCGGTGAGCTGGCCGAGGGCCTCCATCTTCTGGGATTGACGCAGGCGGTCCTCCAGCATGTCGCGGGTGGCGGCCGCCTCGATCAGGGAGGCGTTCGCCGCCTGCAGCGCGGCATGGGCGCGAAGGGTGCGCTGGTGGCGCCGGCCGGCGTCGATCACTACGTAGCCGCCCAGCACGACCACCAGGACGACGGCCGCCGCCACCGCGACCTGGACCTGGCGGGCCGCCTCGCCCGCCTGTTCCTGGCGGCTGATCAGGCGGCTGTAATTGTCGGCCTGCGCCTCCTCGAACAGGGAGCGGACCTCGTCCATGAGATGCTTGCCCTCGCCGGTGCGCATCCGGGCCAGGGCCGCCTCGGTCTGGCCGGCGCGGCGCAGGGCGATAGTCTCCCGCAATTCGCCGAGCTTGGCCTCCGCGGCGCGGCTGAGGCGGGCGATGATCGCCGCCATGCTGGGGTTGCGCGCCACCGCCTCGGCGATGGTTGCCAGCCGGCCGGGCGTGTTCGCGATCGCCGCCTCGGAGAGCTTGAGGTAGGTCTCGTCGCCCGAGAGGAGGTAGCCACGCTGTCCGGCCTCCGCATCCTGGATGCCGGAATACAGGGTGAAGATCGCGTCGCGGATTCGGACGCTCCGGCGCAGCTCCGCCCGGTTCTCGTCCTGCTGCGCCACGAGGCCGGCCGTCGCAGCAACCGTTGCGATCAGGAGAAGAAATCCGATGACGAGGGGAGCGATGTCCCCGAGACGTCCATAAACAACCTGGGGCTGTGCCTGTATCGCCCGAGGAGAATGCGAATCAAATGTCATGATCCGGCCGCAGGGAGGACGTCGGATACGCAACGTTCCACTCTGGCGGCCCCATGGCAACGCTTAACCGACCAAATTGTGATCGATGTTGCCGAATTGCGAGGTTGACGCGCCTAGAAGAGCTTCATGCCCGGCGGGATCGGCAGACCCTTGGTGAGCTCCGCCATCCGTTCGGCTGCAACCTGCTCGGCCTTGCCGCGGGCATCGTTCACGGCTGCCACGATGAGATCCTCGAGGATCTCGCGCTCGTCGGGCACGAGCATGGCCGGGTCGAGCTGAACACCCTTCACCAGGCCCTTGGCCGTCATCGTCACCCGAACGGCGCCGCCGCCGGAGGCGCCGGACACCTCGACGGTGTCGAGTTCGTCCTGCAGGGAGGCCATCTTCTCCTGCATGGCCTGGGCCTGCTTCATGATGCCCATGAGGTCGCGCATCGGGGTCTGCCCTCTCTGTCGTTTCGGAACCGGACTGGGTCACATCTGGGGCGGGGGAGCCCCGGAGGCTATGCCTCGTCCTCGGGCTCGTCGGTCTCGGCCTCGCCGGTGGGCGGGGCCTCGATCGCCGGCGAGGTCTCGGGGGCCTTGTCGCGCACGTCGACGATCTGCGCCCCCGGGAACCGGGCCAGGACCTCGCGGACCAGCGGGTGCGCGGCGGCGTTCTGGTGACGGGTCTCGGTGGCGGCCCGCGCGGTGGCGTCGAGGGTCGGCTCGCCCGCCTCCTTCGACAGGGCGACGATCCAGCGCCGGCCGGTCCAGGCATCGAGGGCACGGGCGAGATCGTTGGCGATGCTCTGGCGCCCGCCCTCGGCAAGGCGGAACTCGATGCGGCCCTCCTCGAAGCGCACGAGATGGACCTCGCGCTCCAGCGCCATCTTCAGGCCGATGTCGCGCTTGGCATCCGCCAGGGCGACGACGTCGGTGAAGCGCGCGAGCCGCGGACCTTCCGGCTGCGGAGCGGGAGCCGGAGCCGGGCTCGCCAGGGCGGGGCGTGAAGCGCCGCCGTTCACCGCCATCGCGAGAGCGGGCCGCGGCGGGGGCGCCTCGGCGGAGAAGGTGGGGATCGGCGGCAGGGCCGGGCGGGCCTCGGCCATCGCCGCTCCCGGGGCTGGGGGCTGGGCCGCGGCGCCGGAAGCCGACCCGGGGCCGCCCAGCGCCTGGGCCTTCATCTGGCGCAGGGCCTCGTCGGGGGTCGGGAGATCGGCCGCGTAGGCGAGGCGCACCAGGGCCATCTCGGCCGCCGCCAGGGGGCGGGTCGCCGTCTGTACCTCGGGGATCGCCTTCAGGAGGATCTGCCAGGCCCGCGACAGCACCCGGACCGAGAGGGTCTTCGCGAAATCGCCCCCGCGCGAACGCTCCGCTTCGCTCAGGGTCGGATCGGCGGCGGCCTCCTCCGGCACCAGCTTCAGGCGGGTGACGAGGTGGGTGAAGCTCGCGAGGTCGGAGAGGATCACGGCCGGGTCCGCGCCGGCCTCGTACTGCCCGCGCACCTCGGCGAAGGAGGCCGGGATGTCGCCGCGCATCACCGCCTCGAACAGGTCGACGATGCGGCCGCGATCGGCCAGCCCCAGCATGTCGCGCACGCTCTGGGCGCTGACGAGGCCGGCCCCGTGGGCGATCGCCTGATCGAGGAGGGAGAGCGCGTCGCGCACGGAGCCCTCGGCCGCCCGGGTGATGGCGGCCAGCGCCTCGGCGTCGGCCTCGACGGCCTCGGCGGCGCAGATGCGGGCGAGGTGACCGACCAGGGTCTCGGCCTCGACGCGGCGCAGGTCGAAGCGCTGGCACCGGGACAGGATGGTCACCGGCACCTTGCGGATCTCGGTGGTGGCGAAGACGAACTTGGCGTGCGGCGGCGGCTCCTCCAGCGTCTTCAGGAAGGCGTTGAACGCCTTCTCCGAGAGCATGTGGACCTCGTCGACGATGTAGACCTTGTAGCGGGCCGAGACCGGCGAATAGCGGATGCCGTCGATGATGCCGCGCACGTCGTCGATGCCGGTATGCGAGGCCGCATCCATCTCGAGCACGTCCATGTGCCGGGATTCCATGATGGCCTGGCAGTGCCGGCCGAGCTCCGGCATCGCGATGGTGGGACCGGTGTCGGGCTGGCCGTCGCGGACGTAATTGAGGCCGCGGGCGAGAATCCGGGCGGTGGTGGTCTTGCCGACGCCGCGCACGCCGGTGAGCATCCAGGCCTGCGGGATGCGGTTGGCCGCGAAGGCGTTGGCCAGAGTCCGCACCATGGCGCCCTGGCCGATCAGGTCGTCGAAGTTCTGAGGGCGGTACTTGCGGGCCAGCACCCGATAGGGCGTGGCGGCCGGGGTCGGCTCGGGAAGGCCGGGCAGAAGCCCGGCGTCGCTCAGAGGACCGGAAGTCGCGTCCATGCCGCCTTGCTGGGTTGGTGCGGCTCCGGTCGGAGGGTGCCGCCACGCGAGCCCGAGGCATCGATCGAGGTGGGAGGCTGGACGAAGACCCGCTCGGTCTCGTTAGGGCTGCTTCCTTCCGGACCTGACCCGGTTGGCGAGTGAAACGTCCCTCGCCAACCTCCCGAGCGCTATATGGCCGCCGCGCGCGACGGATGCAAGCGGACATCGGACCTCGGTGGGCCACATCGCGGCGGGACGGGGCGGACCGACCGGGAGGCCGGGCTCGGCGTGCCCGCAAATCGCCCGATCCGTGCGCCAGCCTCCGCCTCCTGTCTGTGTCGACGAAGAGGGAGACGCCGATGACGCGGCGGTTCGGTCCGAGCCTGACGGCCTCGACCTGTCTGATGGCGGGGCTCACGGCAGCGTCCGCAGCCGCCGCTCCGGAAGCTCCGAGCGCCTGGGCGGGCCGCTATCTCTACGAGCATGACGGGGGTCGCACCGTCGGCGGATCGCCGATCGTCGTCACCTACCAGCTCGACATCGCCCCGGGCCGCGGCAACCGCGACTGCCTGCTGCGGATCGAGGGCTTCCAGACCGACGAGACCATCGTCTGCAGGGCGCGCGGTACCGCCGAGAGCGTGGCCGTCACGTTCCACACCTTCGGCGACGGCCGCACCATCAATGCCTACGGCACGCGGCTCTACGATGTCGGGGCGAACCTGTTCGAGATGCGCCGGGGCGGCGATGCCGTGCTGACCCAGTGGCGGGCGCTCAATCCGAGCGGCGCCGGCTCGGCAGCGCCCGCCGGCACCTACTTCACCCGCAAGGGCTGAAGCCGACAGCGTCGGCCCTCCGGCGAGGCGTCCGCCCCGCCGGAGGGCCGTGGGACTACTCGGCCTTGCGCTTCACGATGGCGAAGGTCTTGGGATCGAGCTCCAGGTCGAACTGCTTGCCGTTGGCGTCGATGGCGTCGTCGACCTCGATCTCGTCGTCCTCGACCTCGATCTTCTTCCACTTGGTGAAGCCTTCCTGCTTCAGCACGGCCTCGATCTTGGTCTGCTCGTCCGGGGTGGGCGCCCGATCGGCGAAGGCGGAGCCCGTGAATGCGAGGCCGAGACCGAGGGCCGCGAGGCCCGTGAACTTGATCGACATGACGTCTCCCTGATGTCCGGAGGTTTGTTTCTGACCCCTCCGGAACCGCTGAGCGGGAACGAGGTTCCTGGCGAAAATCCGGGACGGCTGCGCGCTCTGGTTGTGCAGCGGCGCGCCGCCCCCTAGGGTCGTCGAATCTGCGAACCCCGGGGTCGGTCCAGCATGGTCACGCGCGTCGCCACCCTGGCGTTCGAGGGCATCGAAGCGCGGGCCGTCGATGTCCAGGTCCAGATCGCCCCGGGCCTCGTCGCCTTCACGGTGGTGGGTCTCGCCGACAAGGCGGTGGCGGAATCCCGTGAGCGGGTGCGCTCCGCGCTGATCGCCTCCGGCCTCGCCCTGCCGGCCAAGCGCATCACCGTGAACCTCGCCCCGGCCGACCTGCCGAAGGAGGGGTCCCACTACGACCTGCCGATCGCCCTGGCGGTGATGGGCGCCATCGGCGCGCTGCCGGCGGATGCCCTGGCGGGCTACTGCGTCCTGGGCGAACTCGCCCTCGACGGCACGATCACCGCCGTCTCCGGTGTCCTGCCCGCCGCCATGGCGGCCAACGCCCTCGGCCTCGGCCTGATCTGCCCGGCCGCGACCGGGCCCGAAGCCGCCTGGGCCGGCGGCGACCTCGACGTGCTGGCGCCGCGCTCGCTCATCCAGCTCGCCAATCACTTCAAGGGGACGCAGGTGATGGCCCGGCCCGAGCCGGCGGTGGCCGCGCCGGGCGCGACGCTGCCGGACCTGCGCGACATCAAGGGCCAGGAGGGGGCCAAGCGCGCCCTGGAGATCGCCGCGGCCGGCGGCCACAACCTCCTGATGAACGGCCCCCCGGGGGCCGGCAAGTCGATGCTCGCCGCGCGCCTGCCCTCGATCCTGCCGCCGCTGGCCCCGCGCGAGCTCCTCGAGGTCTCGATGATCCAGTCGGTGGCGGGCGAACTCAAGGGCGGCGCGCTCTCGAACCGGCGTCCGTTCCGGCAGCCGCACCATTCCGCCTCCATGGCGGCCCTCGTCGGCGGCGGCATCAACGCCCGTCCGGGGGAGGCCTCGCTGGCCCATGGCGGCGTGCTGTTCCTCGACGAATTGCCCGAATTCACGCCCCAGGTGCTCGATTCCCTGCGCCAGCCGATGGAGACCGGGACGATCATGATCGCGCGGGCCAACCACCGGGTGACCTACCCGGCGCGTTTCCAACTCGTCGCCGCGATGAATCCCTGCCGCTGCGGACAGGCGCTGGAGCCGGGCTATGCCTGCCGACGCGGCCCCAACGAGCGCTGCGTGGCCCAGTACGGCGCCCGCATCTCCGGCCCGCTCCTCGATCGCATCGATCTGCGCATTGAGGTCGGCGCGGTGACGGCCGCCGACCTGATCCTGCCGCCGCCGCTGGAGGGCTCGGCCGAGATGGCGGCTCGCGTCGCGGCCGCCCGCGCCCTGCAGGCCGCGCGCTATGCCGCCCACGATCCCGAGAGGTCGTATACCAACGCGACCTGTCCGCCGCCGGTGATCGAGGCGGTGGCGGCGCCGGACCCGGAGGGCGCCGCCCTGATCCGCACGGCCGCCGAGACCATGCGGCTCTCGGCGCGCGGGTTCCACCGCACCTTGCGGGTCGCCCGCACCCTGGCCGATCTCGACGGCGAGGCGCGGGTCCGCCGCATCCACCTCGCCGAGGCCCTTTCCTATCGCGGACGGGCGGAGCAGCCCGCCGCGGCCTGACTCCGTGCGCGAACGCCTGTCCCGGCGCGGTCGCGGCCTCGCGCTTGCCGGAGTGGCGGCAGCGGGCCCCGGAGGCGCGGGCGACCGGATGCTCTATTCGGCGGCCTGGCGGGCGGCGTAGCCGAGGCGGCCGTTGAGTTCCTCGATCAGCTTCACGGCGGCCTCCGCGATGACGGTTCCGGGCGGGAAGATCGCCGAGGCGCCGGCGGCGTAGAGCGCGTCGTAGTCGCCGGGCGGGATCACGCCGCCGATGACGATCATCACGTCGCCGCGGCCCTGCTCGGTCAGCGCCGCCTTCAGCTCGGGCACCAGCGTCAGGTGGCCGGCGGCCAGCGACGACACGCCGACGATGTGGACGTCGTTCTCCACCGCCTGGCGCGCGGCCTCGGCGGGGGTCGCGAAGAGCGGCCCGATATCCACGTCGAATCCGAGATCGGCGAAGGCCGAGGCGATGACCTTCTGGCCGCGGTCGTGCCCGTCCTGGCCCATCTTGGCGACGAGGATGCGCGGGCGGCGCCCGTCGTTCTCCTCGAAGGTCTCCACGAGCTTGCGAACGGTCTCGACCACCGGCGACATGCCACCCACCTCCCGCTTGTAGACGCCCGAGATCGAGCGGATCTCGGCCCGGTGACGGCCCCAGGCCTTCTCCAGGGCGTCCGAGATCTCGCCCACCGTGGCCTTGGCCCGCGCCGCGTTCACGGCGAGTTCGAGGAGGTTGCCCGTCCCCTGCGCCGCCGCCGTCAGCGCGGCGAGCGCCGCGTCGACGTCGGCCTGGCTGCGCTCGGCCCGCAGGCGCTTCAGCTTGTCGATCTGCAGGGTGCGGACATTGCCGTTGTCGACGCGCATCAGCTCGATGGCGCGGTCGTCGTCCGGCTTGAACTTGTTGACGCCCACGATGGTCTGGCGGCCGGAATCGATCCGGGCCTGGGCCCGGGCCGCCGCCTCCTCGATGCGCAGCTTCGGGATGCCGGCCTCGATGGCCTTGGCCATGCCCCCCAGCTCGTCGACCTCTCGCAGGTGCTCCCAGGCGCGGGAGACGATGTCCTGGGTCAGCTTCTCGACGTAGTAGGAGCCGCCCCACGGGTCGACGATGCGCGTGGTGCCGCTTTCCTGCTGCAGGAAGAGCTGGGTGTTGCGGGCGATGCGGGCCGAGAAGTCGGTGGGCAGCGCCAGCGCCTCGTCGAGCGCGTTGGTGTGCAGGGACTGGGTCCCCCCTTGCGTCGCCGCCATCGCCTCGATGCAGGTGCGGGTGACGTTGTTGAACACGTCCTGCGCGGTCAGCGACCAGCCCGAGGTCTGGCTGTGGGTGCGCAGGGGCAGCGACTTGTCGCTCTTCGGCTCGAATTCCTTGACGAGCTTGGCCCAGATCAGGCGCGCGGCCCGCATCTTGGCGATCTCCATGAAGAAGTTCGTCGAGATCGCCCAGAAGAACGACAGGCGCGGGGCGAACTGGTCGATGGTCAGGCCGGCGGCCAGGCCCGCCCTGATGTACTCGACCCCGTCGGCCAGCGTGTAGGCCAGCTCGAGGTCGTTCGTCGCCCCGGCTTCCTGCATGTGATAGCCGGAGATCGAAATGGAGTTGAACTTCGGCATGTTCTTCGACGTATAGGCGAAGATGTCGCCGATGATCCGCATCGAACCCGCCGGCGGGTAGATGTAGGTGTTGCGGACCATGAACTCCTTGAGGATGTCGTTCTGGATCGTGCCAGCGAGCTTCTCCGGCGGCACGCCCTGCTCCTCGGCCGCGACGATGTAGAGGGCGAGGATCGGCAGCACCGCGCCGTTCATCGTCATCGAGACGGTCATCTCGTCCAGCGGAATGCCGGAGAACAGGGTGCGCATGTCGTAGATCGAATCGATCGCGACGCCCGCCATGCCGACATCGCCCGAGACGCGCGGGTGGTCGGAATCGTAGCCCCGGTGGGTGGCGAGGTCGAAGGCCACCGACAGGCCCTTCTGGCCGGCGGCCAGATTGCGCCGGTAGAACGCGTTCGAATCCTCGGCCGTGGAGAAGCCGGCATATTGCCGGATCGTCCAGGGCTGGGTCACGTACATCGTCGGGTAGGGGCCGCGCAGGTAGGGCGCCACGCCCGGATAGGTGTCGAGGAACTCGATGCCCTCGCGATCCTCGGGGCCGTAGACGCCCTTCACCGGAATGCCCTCGGGCGTCATCCAGGGCTCGCCCGTGGGCGGCACCGGAGCCGGGACGGCATCGGCCGCGTAGGGAACGGTCGCGAAGTCGGGGATGCGAGACGTCATGGGCTCTGGCTCGTGCGGCGGCGGCGGCGTTCCGGCATTATAGGTACGCGCGCAATCTGGGCTACTCCTAACCGGACTTGCGCCGGATGGGGCCGGCAAAACCGTCACTTTCGCGCAAGCGGCCGGCAAATCTTTTCGGGCCGTTGCCAAATCTTTCTTGTCGGAGGCGCCTATTCGGCGGCCATCCGGGAGGGGGCGAGGCCCTGGACCTCGGCGGCGACGGCCGCCACGACGCCGCGCAGGTGCCAGACCAGTTCCGAGAACCCTGGGGTGATCGCGAGGGTGGCCTCGTTCATGTAGAGGCTCCGGTTGATCTCGATCTGCAGGGCGTGCCGCTCGACGTTCGGCTCGCCGTAATGCTCGGTGATGAAGCCGCCCGCATAGGGCTTGTTGCGCAGGACGCGGTAGCCGCGGGCGCGCAGGTGGTGCTCGAAGGCGTCGATCAGGATCGGCGCACAGGCGGTGCCGAAGCGGTCGCCCAGGATGATGTCGGCCCGTGCCGCCTCGTCGCGCCCGAGGCTTGACGAGGGCATCGAGTGGCAGTCGATCAGGATGGCGTGGCCGAACTGGCGCGCCGTACGCTGGATCAGCGCGCGCAGGGTGCGGTGATAGGGCTTGTAGAGGCTCTCGATCCGCTCGACCGCCGCCTCGACGGGCAGACGCCCGCGATAGATCTCCTGCCCGTCCGCCACGAGGCGCGGGATGGTGCCGAGGCCGCCCGCCACCCGCATGGAGCGGGTGTTGGCGAAGGCCGGGAGGCGGCCGTCGAACATGCGCGGGTCGAGTTCGTAGGGCTCCCGGTTCACGTCGAGGAAGGCCCGCGGGAAATGCGCCCGCATCAGGGGCGCGCCGAGGTCGACCACCGGGGCGAAAAGCCGGTCCACATGCGCGTCCTCCGAGCGGCGGAGCGCCAGGCCGTCGAGGCGCGAGGCGGCGAGGAAGGCGGGCGGATAGACCGCCCCGGAATGGGGCGTGTTGAACACGAAGGGCAGGGTGTGCGCGGTCGGTTCGTCCACCGTGAAGGGGGGATCGAAGGCGGCCGTTCCGGACGGATCGGGGGTCTGGGACGGCTCTGTCATCGTGGCGCGGGCGCCTCGGTGCGGACGGGACAACGCATGCCCGCACTGTGCGGTTTGCCGGCTGGCCTGTCCAGCAGGACGGGCGCGCCGAAAGGACCCTGCGGGTGCCGTTGGACACCCCGTCCGGACGGCATGGCAACGTTCTGTTTACCAAGCCGGTGCTTTGTGAAAAGAACACATCGAATCAAAGGTACGGGACGCTGCTCGATGAAGATCCTCCTGGCGGAAGACGACAACGACATGCGCCGCTTCCTGGCCAAGGCGCTGCAGAACGCCGGCTACGACGTTCTGTCGTTCGACAACGGCCTCTCGGCCTATAACCGCCTACGCGAGGAGCCGTTCGAGCTGCTCCTCACCGACATCGTGATGCCGGAGATGGACGGGATCGAGCTGGCGCGCCGCGCCACCGAACTCGACCCCGACATCAAGGTCATGTTCATCACGGGCTTCGCCGCCGTGGCCCTGAACCCGGATTCGAAGGCCCCGAAGGACGCCAAGGTCCTGTCGAAGCCCTTCCACCTGCGCGATCTCGTGAACGAGGTCGAGAAGCTGCTCGCCGCCTGAGCGTATCCGCCGGCGTCCCCACCGGATCGAGGCAGTAGGAAGAGCCCGCCGGCTCGCCTATATGCTGTTGGGATTGGGATGGGGCGTTTCGACGATGAAGCCGGTCACGATCTACACAACCGCGTGGTGCCCGTACTGCTCGGCGGCCAAGAGCCTGCTGCGCGACAAGGGCATCGCGTTCACCGAGATCGACGTCGAGAAGACGGCCGGCTCGCGTGCGACCATGGTCCAGCGCGCCGGCGGCCGCACCAGCGTCCCGCAGATCTTCGTGGGCGACACCCATGTGGGCGGCTGCGACGACCTCTACGCCCTGAACGGGGCCGGCCGGCTCGACGCCCTGGTGGCCGCGTGAGCGCGGCGCCGACCTTCACCGCCGCCTGCGTGCAGATGCGCTCGGGCCGCGATCCCCTCGCCAACCGCGACGCCGCCGTGGCCCTGGTGCGCGAGGCCGCCGGCGCCGGGGCGCATTACGTGCAGACGCCCGAGATGACCTCCCTGGTGGAGCGCAGCAAGGCGAGCCTGTTCGAGAAGGTGACGTCCCAGGACGACGATCCGACCCTAGCGGCCCTGCGCGAGGTGGCCCGCGAGCGCGGCATCGTGATCCAGATCGGGTCCCTCGCCGTGCGCAACGGCGACAAGGTCGCCAACCGCGCCTTCCTGATCGACGCCGAGGGCGCGATCACCGCCTCCTACGACAAGCTGCACCTCTACGACGTGGACCTGCCGAACGGCGAGCGCTGGCGTGAATCCGCGACCTATACCGGCGGCGCCTGCGCCGTCGTCGCCGACACGCCGTGGGCGCCGATCGGCCTCGCCATCTGCTACGACATCCGCTTCCCGGCCCTGTACCGGGCGCTGGCCGAGGCGGGCGCCACCATCCTGACCGCGCCGGCCTGCTTCACGAAGCAGACGGGCGAGGCCCATTGGCACGTGCTGCACCGGGCCCGAGCCATCGAGACCGGCTCGTTCATGATCTCGGCGGCGCAGGGCGGCCACCACGAGGACGGGCGCGACACCTACGGCCATTCCCTCATCGTCGATCCCTGGGGGCGGGTCCTGGCCGATGCGGACGGGGCCGAGCCGGGGGTGATCCTGGCCGAGATCGACCTCTCCCGGGTCGCCGATGCCCGCGCCCGCATCCCGACCCTGCAGCACGCCCGGCCCTTCACCATCGAGCGCGTGGGCCGCCCCGCCTGATCCCGCACGCGCAACCCTCCCCAAACCCCTGATCCCATGATCCGCTACACCCTCGTCTGCGAGGCCGGGCACAGCTTCGAGAGCTGGTTCCCATCGAGCGATTCCTTCGACGCGCAGGCCGCGCAGGGGCTCGTGGCCTGTCCGGTCTGCGGGTCGGCCCAGGTCGGCAAGAGCATGATGGCGCCCTCCGTCGCCCGCACGGATCGCGGGAACCGTGCCGGGCCGCCGCCGGCCGAGGCGTCGTCGGACCCGGGTCCGCCCGCCATCGCGCCGCCGGCCGCGCCGCAATTGACGGCCACGGAGCCCGAGCAGCGCCTGCGCGCCCTGATGCGCGCCCTGCGCGAGGAGGCGACGCGCAACGCCGACGATGTCGGCGCGCGCTTCCCCGAGGAGGCCCGCCGGATCCACTATGGGGACGTCGAGACCCGCGCGATCTACGGCGAGGCGAGCCTGGCGGAGGCGCGCGCCCTCATCGACGAGGGCATCGCGGTGGCGCCCCTGCCGCCGGCCTCCGACGACCGGCACTGAGCCTCAGCGCTTCACCGCCGCGGTGCCGGCGACCGACGCGAGGACGAAGGCGATGAGGGCGTTCCAGCCCGCCAGGGAGATGCCGGCCAGGCGCCACGCCGCGGTGGAGCAATCGGCGACCCGCGTGCTCTGGATGGTGTTCAGGAAGTCGCCGACATCGGCCGGGTTGGCGCCCGCGCCGCCGCCGCAATCGGTGGGCCCGGCCCACAGGCTCCATTCCGCGCCGGCGTGGTAGACGCTGAGGCCGGCGCCGTAGAGCAGGCCGAGGGCGGCGAGGCCGAGGACGAGCCGCGCGGCCCAGGCCGGCAGGAACAGGCCGAGGAGCGCCAGCGGGACCGCCGCGTAGTAGGGGATTCGCTCCTGCAGGCAGAGCTTGCACGGCACGTAGCCGAGCCCCCACTGGAAGTACCAGGCCCCCGCGAGCGTCAGCACGGACCCGGCGAGGACGAGGAGCGCGGCGCGGCGCAGGCGCAGGAGCGAGGCGTAGTCCATCTCTACAGGAGCACCTTGAACAGAACGAAGCCCAGGATGATCACCGCGACGGAGATCGCCGCCACGACGTTGAGGTGCCGGTCGAGCACGCCCCGGATCTGAACGCCGTAGCGGCCCAGAAGTCCCGCGAGCAGGAAAAATCGTGCGCCGCGCGTCAGCAGGGACAGCACCACGAACCAGAACAGATCGTAGTGCGCGAAGCCCGACGTGATGGTCACGAGCTTGAACGGGATCGGCGTCAGGCCCTTCAGCAGGATCACCCAGTGTCCGTACTGCGCGTAGGAGGCCTGGAAGGTCTCGGCCTTGTCCGAGAGGCCGTAGACCCGGAACACCCATTGCCCGACCGAGTCGAACAGCAGGGCGCCGATGGCGTAGCCGAGGAGGCCGCCGGCCACGGAGGCCAGCGTGGTGATGAGGGCGTAGAGCCAGACCCGGTCCGGCCGGCTCACCGCCATCGGCACCAGCATCACGTCCGGCGGCACCGGGAAGAACGAGCTCTCGGCGAACGCCACGGCGCCGAGGGCGTAGGGCGCGGTGGGCTTGCCCGCGAGCGCGAGGATCCACTCGTAGAGGCGACGGATCATGAAGGGTCCGGGAAGGCTGGAAGGCGGGGAGGCTGCGAGCCCGAGGCTGCGCCCTTTGACCACACGCCGCCCCGTCTGGCGAGCGTCGCCATACCGCAGCGTGAAGAAAACGCCACTGGCCGAATCCGGGAAGGTGTGCGATGAGGCGAGCGTTGCGGGCGTGGTGGAACTGGTAGACGCGCCGGACTCAAAATCCGGTTCCGCAAGGAGTGTCGGTTCGATTCCGACCGCCCGCACCATTCTTCTCGCTCAGGCTCGTCCTGGGGCGCCTGCGCTCATGAGGAAGCGCCGGATCCACCCGCCGACCCGTGCGCCGTCGCCGGGCGCCTCCAGGGACGCCAGGGCCCGGGCCCGCAAGGCTTCGTCGAGTTCGCCCGGGCGCAGGCCCGCGATGAGGGCGCGGGCATAGTCCGACGTGAATTCCGGATGGAACTGGAACGAGACGGCGCGCCGGTCGGAATAGGCGAGGATGCCGTGCGGCGTGAAGGCGTTGCCGGCCAGCGTCCGGCTCGCGGGCGGCGCCGCGACCACCTGGTCCTGATGGATGGCCGGGACCGCCACCTGCGGGTCCGCGTCCATCCAGTCCGCCGCCTCGTGGATGCGGTAGGCGTGCAGGCCGATCCCCCAGCCCTTGGCCGACTTCTCCACCCGCCCGCCGAAGGCGGCCGCCATGGCCTGATGCCCGAAGCAGATTCCCGCGAGGGGCATTCGCGGATCGAGGGCGCGCAGGTAGGCGAGCAGCGTGTCGATCCAGGGCAGCGGATCGTAGACGCCCGCGGGCGAGCCGGTGACGAGGGTGGCCTCGTAGGCCCCCGGATCGGCGGGCCATTCACCCCGATTGATGCGGAAGATCGTCGCGTCGTGACCGGGACCGAGCCGCTCGGCCGTCATCTGCCCATAGCCCGGATAGCGGTCGGACAGCCGCTCCGGCGGAGCGCCGGCTTCGAGGATCGCGATCTTCATGGGCCTGACCTACACGAAGGGCGCTGCCTGGGGCAGGCGGACATTCGCATCGGCGATGCCGGACGGTGTCCGGATCGATCGTCCGGCGGGATCAGGCCGGGGTCCCGGGTACCGGCGGCGGAACCCGGGCGGTCGTCAGGGGACATGCCGCCGCGTCTGAGAGCGATCGGGCGCCGACCGCATTGCCGACCGCATTGTTGTCATGGGGCAATCCGGCCCATCCGTTGGTAGCAGCCACGTAAGCTTGGCCCTGCTCCAAATGGACATCATCCGATGGGGGCTTCGAACTCTGCCGCCACGCTCATGCGAGTCAAGTGACATCGGACGAAACGGACGCTACAACGCCTGAACGCCGGGAAAGTTCCTTTCATGAGCTACCACCGCGATCACGGTATCAGGCCGGATACATCCGACCCGTCGCGGCTTGCTGAACTCAAGGCACTCGACATCCTCGACACGCCCGCCGAGCAGGCCTTCGACGACGTCGTCCAGCTGGCGCGGCTGCTGTGCGCGACGCCCGTCGCGCTGATCAGCCTCGTCGACGGCGACCGGCAGTGGTTCAAGGCGCGCACCGGCTTCCCGCCCTGCGAGACCGATCTCAACTCCTCCGTCTGCGTCTATGCCCTGAGCGAGCCCGACTTGCTCGTGATCCCCGATCTGGCGACCGATCCGCGGACCCACCGGAACCCGCTCGTCACCGGGGAGCCGCATATCCGCTTCTACGCCGGGGCTCCCCTGCGGATGCCGAGCGGGCATGTGCTCGGCACCCTGTGCGTGCTCGATCACGAGGCCCGAGAAGAAGGCCTGACGCACGATCAGGCCGACGGGCTGCGGCGCCTCGCCCGCCAGGTGACGACCCTGATCCACGAGCGCCGGCAGATCGCCCTGGTCAAGGCCGAGGAGATCTTCGCCCGGGCCGCCTCGCTCCGGCGCGCGGCGCTGATCGAACTCGGGGACTTCCTGCGCAACGAGGCCTCCATTCCGGCCATGACCCACCGGGCGGCCGAGATCGTCGGCCGCACGCTGGACGCGAGCCGGACCGGATACGGCGAGCTCGACGCGGCCGGCGAGGTCGTCACCGTCCATCGCGACTGGACGATGCCGGGCTCTGACAGCCTCGTCGGCCAGCATCCCCTCGTGAACCACGAGAGGCTCGGCCCCTGCCTCGCCCGGGGCGAAACCCTCGTGGTCGACGCCGTGGCGACGGATTCGCGGACCCTCGAGACGGCCGGCCTCCTCGCCCGGATCAATGTCGGCGCCCTGCTCAACGTGCCGGTGCGCGAGCGCGGCCGCAGCGTCGGGCTGTTCTTCGTCCACAGCGCCGAGCCCCGCACGTGGCAGCCCGAGGAAGTCGCCTTCGTCCGCAACGTGGCGGACCGCATCCAGGTGGGAATCGCGCGCCTGCGCGCCGAGGAACAGCAGGCGGTGCTCAACCGCGAACTCAGCCATCGCATGAAGAACATGCTGGCCATGGTCCAGGCCATCGCCACCCAGACCCTGCGCAGCGCCCCCGATCTCGAGACGGCGCGGGACGTCCTGGCCGACCGGCTGATCGCGATGAGCAAGGCCCACGACCTGCTCCTCAGCGGCACCCGCGAGAGCGCCAGCATCGAGGCGGTCGTGCGCGGGGCGCTCGAGATCCACGACGATGCCCGGTCGGACCGGCTGCAGCTCGCCGGTCCGTTCGTGCAGGTCGGCTCGAAGGCCGCCCTGTCCCTGGCGCTGATGGTCCACGAACTCGGGACGAACGCGGCCAAGTACGGAGCCCTCTCCTGCCAGGACGGCACCGTCTCGGTGGTCTGGTCCGTCGCGGTCGACGGTCCGGAGCCGATGCTGTCCCTGTGCTGGACGGAACGCGGAGGCCCCGCGGTCGTGGCTCCGACGCGCCGCGGGTTCGGAAGCCGGCTGATCGAACGGGGGCTCGCGGGCGCCGTGGGCGGCGACGTGCGCACCACCTACGCGGCCACGGGCCTGATCTGCGCGCTGACGGCGCCCCTGCGTGGGATTGAAGCCGAGGAATAAGCCGCGTACGGTTCGCCGGCTTGGAGCGCTGGACTTGAGGGTCGCTTGGGGCAAGTCGCGGAATTCGGGTCGCGACGCCGGACCTTTACTGGACAGTGAAGCATTGAGGTTCATGGACAACGCGATCGCGCTCAAAGGCACCCACGCTCTCGTGGTGGACGACGACGGACTGATCCGCATGGACGCCGTCGATATTCTCGAGCGGGCCGGATACGCGACCCTCGAGGCCCAGACGGGGGATCAGGCCCTGGACCTGCTGCGACGCTGTCACCAGGACGTCTCCGTCCTGTTCACCGACGTCCGGATGCCCGGCGCGCATGACGGCTTCTCCCTCGCCCGGGAGACCGCACGCGCCTATCCGCACATCGCGATTCTGGTCTCGTCCGGCATCGCCAGGCCCGATCTCGGCGACCTGCCAGAGCTGGCCCACTTCATCGAGAAGCCCTTCAGTGCCCGCATCGTCCGGCGCCACCTGCGGCAGATGATCGACGGCCAGGGGCCGGAGGTTTGTGAGTCGGAGGTTTCCGGCCCGAAGATCCAGTGATTCGAGGCTCCTTCCTCGCCCGCGCGTCCCGCTCGCCGGGGCGGTCCGCCGAGCATCCCGGACGACGCGATGGCGGGCCGGATGCCGAGCCGCCGGCACGGGCGGCTCCACGCGCCCGGCGATGCCCTCACAGCACCGGATCGTAGGCCGGCTTGCCCGCCACCGCGCCCGGGGTCGCCAGCCACTTCGAGGCGAGCACGGCCAGGACCATGACGGCGAGGAAGATCGCGAAGATCGCCGGGTTGTAGATCACCAGGGCGACGAAGCAGATCGCCGCCATCAGCAGGGCGAAGGCGGGCGCGGCGGGGTAGAGCGGCGCGCGGTACGGCCGGGCGAGGTCCGGCTCGGCCCGGCGGAGCCGGAACAGGCTCGCCATGCTCATGCCGTACATCACCAGCGCGCCGAACACTGCCATGGTGACGATGCTGGCGGTGAGGGATTGCCCGGCGATGGTGATGAGGTTGTCGCTGTAGATCGCCGCGATCCCGACCACGCCCCCGGCGAGGGTGGCAATGTGGGGCGTGCGGAAGCGCGGATGCACCCTGGCGAGGCCGCGCGGCAGGAAGCCGGCCCGGGCGAGCGCGAAGATCTGGCGCGAATACCCCATGATGATGCCGTGGAACGAGGCGACGAGGCCGAACAGGCCGAGCCAGACCAGCATGTGCAGCCAGCCGCTGGATTCGCCGACGACGCCCTTCATCGCCTGGGGCAGGGGGTCGTTGAGGTTGCTCAGGGTCCGCCAGTCGCCCGCACCGCCGGCGAAGATCATCACCCCGAAGGCCAGGGCCGTCAGGGTCAGCACGCCGGTGATGTAGGCGACTGGGATGGTGCGCTTCGGGTCCTTGGCTTCCTCGGCGGCCATCGCCACGCCCTCGATGGCGAGGAAGAACCAGATCGCGAACGGGATCGCGGCGAACATGCCGCCGATGGCCGGCAGGCCGAACGTGTCGGTGCCGGCCCAGCCGTTGGCGGCGAAGTTCGACCAGGCGAAGGCCGGGGCGACGACGCCCATGAAGACGAGGAGTTCGGCCACCGCCAGGATCGTCACGAACAGCTCGAAGGTCGCGGCGATCTGCACGCCGACGATGTTCAGGGTCATGAAGACGAGGTAGGCGCCCAGAGCCGCGTGCTTCGGGTCGAGGCTCGGGAACTGCACGTTGAGATAGGCGCCGATCGCCAGGGCGATGGCGGGCGGGGCGAAGACGAATTCGATCAGCGTCGCGTAGCCGGCGATGCAGCCGCCCACCGGCCCGAAGGCCCGCCGGCTGTAGGCGAAGGGTCCGCCGGCCTGCGGGATCGCGGTGGTGAGTTCGGTGAAGCTGAAGATGAAGGCGACGTACATCGCCGCCACCGCCGTGGTGGTGATCAGGAAGCCGAGGGTGCCGGCCGACGCCCAGCCGTAGCTCCAGCCGAAATACTCCCCCGAAATCACGAGCCCGACCGCGATGCCCCAGAGGTGGAAGGCGTTCAGGCCCTTGTGGAGTCCCTCGGTCTCGGTCTGCATGGCCCTGGCCCCCTCCGTCCGCCCGCTGCGGGCGGTGGACCGCGAAGCAAGAGCGCTGCCGTCGCGGCCGCGCTCAGGCCGCGCTGGCGCCGGGCCGCAGCCGCCGCCACGGTTTGCGGCCCGAGGGTTCGGGCGCCTTCGCCCGGATGTCCATGGGGTTGCCGCGCCAGACGATGGCTCCGCGCATCCAGGCGCCGGTCCAGAGGAACGGGATCAGGGCGTCGCGGATCAGGAAGGCGAGGAGGAGCCGGGGGTGCCGGTACCAGCCCGCCCGGGCCGCCAGGGCGATCTCGGCCCCGTACCAGAGCCCGATCAGCCCGAGGAGGAGGGTCGCCAGCGCGAGGGACGGCACGGCCGCCAGGGCGATGACGGAGGGCAGGAGCGGGCCGCAGCCGATCTCGGGGGCGAAGAACAGCGGGAACGTCACCCGGCGCAGGCGGGCCCAGCGCAGCTGCCGCGACCAGATTTCCGCGAGGGTGCGGTGCCCGAGAGGCTGGTCGAAGGGGTCGGCCACGAGGTGGACCCGGGCGCCCGCCGCGCGCACGAGCTTCGTCGCCGCCGCATCCTCGGCGATCTCGGCCGCCAGCGCCCGGATGCCGCCGCGCGCCTCGAGGAACGGCTTGTGCCAGAGCATGCTCTTGCCCTGGGCGAAGCCGAGGCCGAGGGCTTCCCCGGTATATTGCCAGCGCGCCTGCAGGGTGTTGAGGAAGGCGCATTCCACCGCGGCGAACAGGCCGGCGGGGCGGGCGCCGATCGGCGTCGAGCAGACGAGGCCGGTATCGGGGCGCCAGGCCGCCTGCAGCTGCTGCAGGTAGTCCGGCGGCATCGCAACGTTCGAATCGGCGAGCACGACCCAGTCGTGGCGGGCCGCCTCCCAGCCGCGCACGCAGTTGTTGAGCTTCGGGTTGTCGCTGATCCGCTCGTCGCCGACGATCAGGCGCGCGGGCACCTGCGGATGGGCCGCCATCAGGCGCTTCAGGAGCAGGACGATGGGGTCGGCGCCGTTGGCGACGCAGAAGATCAGCTCGTAGGCGGGATGGGCGAGGCGGAAGCCGCGGGTCAGCAGTTCCTCGCTGAAGGGCTCGACGCCGCAGACCGGCCGGACCAGGGAGACCGGGGCTCCGGCCGGGAACACCGACGCGCCGTTGCGCCGTCCGATCCGCAGGGCCGCCACCGCGATGCCCACGAGATTGATCAGCGTCAGGGCGACGCACAACCCGAGCGCGACGGCGGCGCCCGGCTCCGACACGTCCCGCAGCCCCTGATCCCACATCCGCGACGTCTCCCGTTATCGCGGCCGGTCGCGGATCGGACACCGCGTCGCGTCCCCGGCTGCACAGCGCCCCTAACAGCCGCGATGCTTCAGTCGTATGACAGCCCGGGACGACGACGGGAGACACGGGTGGCAGAACCGGCGCGGGTGGCGATCGTGGGGGCCGGGAT
>NZ_JBYSXL010000159.1:0-2604 GCF_058782155.1 Methylobacterium sp. FW306-05-D | reverse complement strand
GACACACGGCAGCACCTGATCCTGCGCGCACCAATCTCTCCAACACCCCCTTGAATCCGATGGGGCGTCCACACACGCCGTGCTGGAGTTCCTGCGCTTCGGGCTCGGCAAGTCCGAGATCGACCTCGCTCCGGAGGAGAGGGCCGGGCGGAGGCCGCGCGAACGCGAACGCACGCTCATCGACGAAACGCTCAGCGGGGGCTGGGTCGCCGTCGAGCTCGACCGGGGCGGCCTTCGCGAGCGCTGGCAGAGGTTCGGCGACAATCCGGCGACCATCGTCGTCACGACGCCCGGCCTCGACGACGAGCCGATCACGGTCGCCGACGCGCAGCGTCGGTTCCCGGCTCGCGCATTCCACCAAAAGGAGCTTTCGACGACGATGGTCGATCCGGAGGCCGCGGCGGAAAACATCACCGGCATCGCGGCCGCCGAGGTCATCGAGGAAAGAAGGCGCATCGACGGCGAAATCGCCGTCGTGAAGCGCGAGGTGACGACGGCCCTGCAGGATGTGGCCGCACACTGGCAGGCGGAATTGGAGCTGGGACGTGCCCGTGGACGGGTCGCCGACATGCGGCGGAGGCTGGATGCCGCGCGGGTCAGGATGGCTCAGGGCGGCGTGCAGGAGGCCGACCTGGCCATCCTCCGCGAAGCCCCGCGATATGGCCGCGGGCGAAACTACCTCGACGACGTCGGAAGACGTATCGCCGACGACCGGGACAGGATCGGCGCCATCCTGGAGTCCCTCCTGGTCGTCGACAAGGAGCGATATGGGGACGCGCTCGAATTCGGCCCCCTCGCGGAACTCGACATCCGCCTCAAAGCCGTCCGAAGCAATATCGATGGCCGCCTGAGGTCCGTGCTGCGGGACCTGAGCGACCTTTCATCCGCCCGTGATGCCGCCGGCGCCGAATTCCAGGTCATCCGGCAGGCCTTCGAGGAAGGGTACGCCAAGGCGCGCGAGCGTCAGGTGGCCCACGGCGCGTTGATCAAGGAGGCGGAGGCTCTCGCCGGGCAGCTGGAGGAAATGGAAGCCCAGGAGGCGCGAGCCTCCGAACGCTTCAACATGACCCACGCCGCGCCGGCCATCCTAATCGACGCGCGACAGAGGCTGGCGCAGCTCGTCGTCGACCGTCGGACCCTGCTCGCACGCGCCGCCGATGAGGTCGCGTTGAAATCGGCCGGTACCCTTCTCGCGCGGGTTTCGAAGGATCGCCGGCCCGTCGAGTGCATCCAATCGCTCTGTGCCTAGATGGAAGGATCGATGATCCGCAACTCCGACCGGAGCTGTTCCGATTGGGTGGTGGCGACGTGCCGGGACGGTGGCCAGGGCTGGACGGCCTTGTGCGACGCCCTGCTCAAGGTCTACCGCGACAGGATCATGGCGGGCAGCCCGACCGAGCCGGGCGTAGAGGCCATGGCGGAATTGAAAACCCTGGTGTTCGGGGGCCAGGAGCGGCTCACCGACAACCAGGCGAACCGGCTCTACGCCCGTTTGAGCGACCAAAGCGTCGAAGTCATGCTCTCGGCCGTACCGAGGGATTCCATCGTGCTGACCTACGTCAGCGACGGCCAGAAGATCGGGTTCGCGCGCGCATCCCCCGGACAGCAGGCATCCGCGCTCCTCGAATTGCTGCTGCGACAGGAAGCGGGAACGCTCATCGTCGACCAACCGGAGGACGACCTCGACAACCGGGTTATCATGCGCATCGTGGAACGAATTCGGACGTCCAAGACGGCCCGGCAGATCATCTTCGCAACCCACAACGCGAACCTCGTCGTGAACGGCGACGCGGACAAGGTCGTCACCATGGTGTCCACCATCGCGGAGGATCGGGCGCCGGAAGGAACGACGCACGTTCGTGTCGAAAGCGACGGCGCCATCGAGACCCCCGCCGTCCGCCAAGCCGTCACGCGGATCATGGAAGGTGGCTTGGATGCCTTCGACCTCCGTGCACGGAAGTACGGTGTCGAGGGAGCACAAAGATAGGTCCGACCAATCCTCGCGCAGGGATACGGGAAACCGACGGTCGAAGGGACGGCAATCGAGGTATGCCAAGCCGCCAGGACCCCGGACATGCTGAGGGTGACGATCTTCTCATCGACGCTCCGGCATGATCACCGGGAAGGCGTTGGTGCAGGCAAGCCATGACGGACGAGGACCGACAGAAGATCAAATCCATCGCGGGGCGCTTGAGGGATGCCGGTTTCCGGGTCTCCACCCGTGCGGTGTACGACGAACTCGGTCGCAAGGGGTCCTACAACGCCATGGCCGCCGTGGTCGCCGAGTGGCGGGCGGAGGTCGACTACCAGCCGGAGGTCGAGACCCATGATTTGCCGTCGGGGCTCAAGGTCAGGCTGCTCGACATAGGCGCTGAGATCCTCGCCCACGTACGAGCCGAGCAATCGGCGGCGCGGGATGCCGAACGGGTCAACGCCGACGCGAGGCGGCGGGCATACGAGGCGGAAACCGCCGAGGCCGGGGCCATGGTCGGTCAACTCTTGGAGCGTGTCCGAGACCTACAGGCGGAGGTTGACCTGACCGGTATTTTGGACCGAGCCAATTGGAAGGCTACTGCATGGTGGCGGCCATGGGTAGCCGGACAG
>NZ_JBYSXL010000158.1:0-2615 GCF_058782155.1 Methylobacterium sp. FW306-05-D | reverse complement strand
CGCTGGTCAACGCGGCCGCCTACACCGCCGTGGACAAGGCCGAGAGCGAGATCGCCGCGGCCTGGGCCCTGAACGCGCTGGCGCCCGCGCTGCTCGCCGCGGCCACCGCCCGAGCCGGCATCCCCCTCGTCCACGTCTCCACCGACTACGTCTTCGACGGACGCGGGACGGGCCCCTGCACCCCCGACACGCCGGTCAACCCGCAGAGCGTCTACGGCGCCAGCAAGGCGGCCGGCGAGATCGCGGTGCGCGCCGCCAACCCGCGCCACGCCATCCTCCGCACCGCCTGGGTGGTGAGCCCGCACCGGGGCAACTTCGTCAAGACGATGCTGCGGCTCGCCGCCGAGCGCGAGCGCCTCGCCGTGGTCGACGACCAGCACGGCAATCCGACCAGCGCGGGCGACCTCGCCGCGGGCCTGGCGCAGATCGCCCAGGCGCTGGCCCGCGACTCCACCGCGCCCACGGGCACGCACCACTTCGTCAATGCGGGCGCCACCACCTGGTGCGGCTTTGCCCGCGCCATCCTGGCCGGCGCGGCCCGGCGCGGCGGCAAGTCGGTGCCGGTGGACGCCATCCCCACCAGCGCCTTCCCGACCCCGGCCCGCCGGCCCGCGCATTCGGTGCTCTCGACCGAGAGCCTGACGGCCGCCTACGGCCTGCGGCCGCGGCCCTGGGCCGAGGCCCTCGACGACATCCTCGACCGGCTGGTCGGGCCTGAACGGACACACACGGAGACACGGGCATGAAGGGGATCGTTCTGGCCGGCGGCACGGGCACGCGCCTGCATCCGGCCACGCTGTCGATCAACAAGCAGCTGCTGCCGGTCTACGACAAGCCGATGATCTACTACCCGGTCTCGGTGCTGATGCTGGCGGGCATCCGCGAGATCCTGATCATCTCAAGCCCCGAGCACCTCGACAACTACAAGCGCCTGTTCGGCACCGGCGAGCAGTTCGGGCTGTCCTTCAGCTACGCCCTCCAGCCCCGGCCAGAAGGGCTGGCCCAGGCCTTCCTGATCGGGCGCGACTTCGTGGGCGACGACAGCGTGGCCCTGGTGCTGGGCGACAACCTGTTCTTCGGCTCGGGCATGCGCGAGCTGCTGGCCCGGGCCTGCGCCCGCCCGACCGGCGCCACGGTGTTCGCCTACCACGTCGACGATCCCTCGGCCTACGGCGTGGTCACCCTCGACCCGGACGGGCGGCCCCTGCGCCTCGTCGAGAAGCCGGTGACGCCCGAGAGCCCCTGGGCGGTGACGGGGCTGTACGTCTACGACAACCAGGTCCTCGACATCGCCGCGGCCGTGACGCCCTCGGCCCGGGGCGAGCTCGAGATCACCAGCATCAACGAGGCCTATCTGGAGCGCGGGCAGCTGCACGTGGAGCGCATGAGCCGCGGCTATGCCTGGCTCGACACGGGCACGCATGACAGCCTGCTGGAGGCGGCCGAGTTCGTGCGCACCCTCCAGCACCGCCAGGGCCTGCAGGTGGCCTGCCTGGAGGAGATCGCCTACCTGCAGGGCTTCATCGGCAAGGACCAGCTCATCGCCCGCGGCAAACTCTTCGCCAAGACCGCCTACGGACGAAACCTCCTCAAACTCGCTGAGGAAGACCAGAGCGAACTCCTGATGCGGTGAGGCGCGGAAGGGAGGCCGTCGGGCAGGGCTCTCCCCCACACGAGGACGCTGAGGTATAGGAGCGGAAATGGACAACATCATTCGCCCCACCTTCGGCGCGCCGCGCCGCCCGGAACCGACCGATCCCCGCCGCGTGCAGGTTCTGACGCAGCGCGTCTATGGAGAGGCCCATGGTTGCCGCGTCTGCCTCGTCCATGACGAGGGCGCCCCGGAGGGCGACGTCTACAAAGTGGTGGTCGGCTTCCTCACGGACGACGAAGTGAGCACCGTGGCGATCCTCCCGGCCACACCGGAGGGAGAGACCGATTGCGAGATCGTCGCCCTGGCGATCCTGCGTACCTTGGGCATGATCGAGGCCCGTACCGAGCTACCGGGCAGCGCCTGACGCCGGACGCATCTCCGCCCGAGCGGGGGTTCAGAAGCGGGCTTGCATCGATCCGGAAAGCCATGCTATCGCCCCTGCACCGGAACGGACCGGGCTGCGACCGCCACCGGTTGCGATGGAAAACCGGATCCTGCCTCGTGCCACGCGAGGATGTTGGGGGATAGTTTAACGGTAGAACAGTGGACTCTGACTCCTCTAGTCCAGGTTCGAATCCTGGTCCCCCAGCCACTGTCAGAACTATTATCGGCCACACCTAAGAGTGATTCAATTCACACTTAAAACTGATGCAGTATTACATATAAGTCCAAATCAGGTTTCCTGAGCCCCGGCTTGGTGTTTTGTCTAATCATACTCCGCAAAAAATTATGCCTGCGCGCTTCATCGCCAAATTTTATATTTGTCGCACAAGTACTCAAATAAGTATTTTTCCGATATTTTACGGCGGCACAGCTAAGCCTGATTCATTTTGGTGAAATTCTGCGGCGCTTCGTGCACGTGGCGTCGGCGGCAAACATGTGTTCCGAACAATCCTTTGCGAGGTGGCCGGCCGCCTCCTGGCTTGAATAAGCCTGAGTCCTGAGGGCCGAGGCCCTGCCC
>NZ_JBYSXL010000157.1:0-2647 GCF_058782155.1 Methylobacterium sp. FW306-05-D | reverse complement strand
GCGACGGATCAGGCGAAGAAGCGGTTGGCCGGGCGCGGCAGGCCGAGATGGTCGCGCAGCGTCGTCCCCTCGTAGTCCCGGCGGAACAGGCCGCGCCGCTGCAGCTCCGGCACCAGCCGGTCGACGACATCGTCGAGTCCTTCGGGCAGGAACGGGAACATCACGTTGAAGCCGTCGCAGGCGCGGGTCTCCAGCCATTCCTCCATCCGGTCGGCGACCTGGGCGGCCGTGCCGATCATCTGGAGCCCGCCATAGCCGCCGACCTTGCGGGCGAGCGCCCGCACCGTCGCGCCGGTGCGGCGGGCGTAGTCGACGATCTGCGCCTGTCCGCTCCTGCTCGCGTTCGTCTCGGGGATCTCGGGCAGCGGCGCGTCGAGGGGAAAGCCCGAGGCGTCGACGCCGAGGCGCACGGAAAGATTGGCCAGACCGCTGTCGGGATGGACGAGATCGTCGAGGCGCGCCTTCTTGGCCCGGGCCTCGTCCTCGGTCTCGCCCAGGACCACGAAGGCGCCGGGCAGGATCTTGAGGTGGTCCGGATCGCGGCCCACCGCCGGCATGCGGCCCTTCACGTCGGCGTAGAAGGCTCGGGCCGCCTCCAGGGTGGAGGCCGAGCCGAAGACCATCTCGGCGGTCTCGGCCGCGATCTGGCGCCCCGCCTCGGAGGCGCCCGCCTGCACGATGACCGGCCAGCCCTGGACGGGGCGCGCGACGTTGAGCGGCCCCTTCACCTTCAGGTGCTCACCCCGGTGATCGAGGACGTGCATCCGGGCCGGGTCGAAGAACAGCCCGCTCTCCGGGTCCATCAGGAAGGCGTCGTCGGCCCAGGAATCCCACAGGCCGGTCACCACGTCGAAGAACTCGCGGGCCCGGGCGTAGCGGGTGGCGTGGTCGACATGCGCGTCGCGGCCGAAGTTCAGCGCCTCGTCCGGGTTGCCCGAGGTGACGAGGTTCCAGCCGGCCCGGCCGTTCGAGATGTGGTCGAGGGAGGCGAACTTGCGGGCCACATGGTAGGGCTCGTTGTAGGTGGTGGAGGCCGTGGCGATCAGGCCGATGCGCTCGGTCAGCACCGCGAGCGCCGGCAGCAGGGTCAGGGGATCGAACGAGGTCACGGTGGCCGAGCGGCGCAGGGCCGCCACGGGCATGTTCATCACCGCGAGGTGGTCGGCCATGAAGAAGGCGTCGAACTTGCCCGCTTCCAGCCGCTGCGCGAAATGCGCCAGGTGCTTGAGGCTGAAGTTCGCGTCCGGATAGCCGCCGGGATAGCGCCACCAGGCGGTGTGGATGCCGGCCGGGCGCATGAAGGCCCCGAGATGCAGGCGGCGGTTCCGGCTCATGGTCGCTCCTCGGTCGCGTGCGTCGCTCGTCAGCGCGCGGAGATCGGGGCCGCCGCCCCGCGCCCGAAGCCGGGCGGCGGCCGCGTGCCGAGATGGGCGCGCAGGGTCGTCCCCTCGTATTCGTGCCGGAACAACCCGCGCCGGCGCAGTTCCGGCAGCACCAGCTCGATGAAGTCGTCGAGGCCGCCGGGCAGCGTCGCCGGCATGATGTTGAAGCCGTCCGCCCCGTGGGCGCGGAAGCGCTCCTCCATCTCGTCGGCGATCTGCGCCGGTGTCCCGACGATCTGCGAATGGCCGCGCGCGCCCGCGATCCGCAGGTAGAGCTGGCGCAGGGTCAGGCCCTCGCGACGGGCCAGCTCGAACATCAGCTGCTGCCGGGACTTCGCGCCCTCGGCCTCCGGCAGTTCCGGCACCGGGCCATCGGGATCGAAGCCGGACAGATCGAAGCTGCCGACCATGCGCTCCAGGAGGGCGAGGCCGACGACCGGATCGATCAGGTCCTGGAGCGCCTCGAACTTGGCCCGGGCCTCGGCCTCGCTGCGGCCCACCACGGGAAACAGGCCCGGCATCACCTTGAGGTCGTCCGCGATGCGCCCGAAGCGCGGCAGGCGTGCCTTGAGATCGCCGTAGAACGCCACCGCCTCGGCCAGGGTCTGGTTGGCGGTGAAGACGATCTCGGCCGTGCGGGCCGCGAGATCCTTGCCGGGGCCGGACGAGCCGGCCTGCACCAGGACCGGCTGGCCCTGCGGCGTCCGTGAGATGTTGAGCGGTCCGCGCACCTCGAAATGGGTCCCGCGGTGATTCAGCGGGCGGAACCCGTCCGGCTTCGAGAACTGGCCGCTCTCCCGATCGATGACGACGGCCCCGTCGTCCCAGCTGTTCCACAGGCCCAGGACGACGTCGGCGAATTCCTCGGCCCGCTCGTAGCGGTCGGTGTGCCGGGCGATCCGGTCGTTGCCGAAATTGGCGGCCTCCGCGTCCGTGGTCGAGGTCACGAGGTTCCAGCCGGCCCGGCCGCCGCTGAGGTGATCGAGCGAGGCGAAGCGGCGCGCCACGTTGTAGGGTTCGTTGAAGCTGGTGGAGGTGGTGGCCACCAGCCCGATCCGGCTGGTGACGGCCGCCAGCGCCGAGAGCAGCGTGACCGGCTCGAAATGGGCGGAGCGCGCCGTGCGCTCGCTGGAGCGCAGGTTGGTGTCGCGGATGCCCGTGCCGTCCTCCAGGAAGACGAGGTCGAACTTCGCGGCCTCCGCCCGCTGCGCCCAGCCGACGTAACGGGCGAGGTTGAGCCCGCCATCGGCCTCGCTGGAGGGATG
>NZ_JBYSXL010000156.1:0-2776 GCF_058782155.1 Methylobacterium sp. FW306-05-D | reverse complement strand
GCGCGGCGGCGACCGCGGCGGGGATTACGGCGGCGGTGGCCGCGCCTCCGGCGGTGGCGGCGAGCGCCGGCCGGCCTCGGGCGGCGGGGGCTCGAAGCCGAACTTCGATCTCGACGACGACATCCCGTTCTAGGTCGAGACCAGCGTCGATGACCGCGTGGTACGCCAGCCCCCGCCGGTCATCGACGCGAGCCCGGGATCATTTCCCCGCCTCGTTCGTCTCCTGTGAAGGCCAAGCTCGCCGCGCCATCCCGCGCGGGGGCTCCGGCCGGGCAGGCAGAGGTATCCCGTGAGCATCGGACTGATCGCACTCCTCGATGACATCGCGGGTCTCGCCAAGGTGGCGGCGGCCTCCCTTGACGACGTCGCGGCCCAGGCGGGCCGCGCCGGCGTGAAGGCGGCCGGCGTCGTCATCGACGATGCCGCGGTGACGCCGCGCTACGTGGTGGGCTTCGCCGCCGAGCGCGAGCTCCCCATCGTCGGGCGCATCGCGCTGGGCTCCCTGCGCAACAAGCTGCTGTTCCTGCTGCCCGCCGCCCTGGCGCTCGGCGCCTTCGCCCCCTGGGCCATCACGCCCCTGCTGATGCTCGGAGGTGCCTATCTCTGCTACGAGGGCAGCGAGAAGGTCTACGAGGCGCTGGTCCCGCACGAGGCCCACGCCCACGCGGCGAAGCGCGACGCGTCCGCCGGGGACGCCCGGGCCCTGGAGGACCAGAAGGTCTCCAGCGCGATCAAGACGGATTTCATCCTCTCGGCCGAGATCATGGCCATCACCCTGGCGGCCCTGCCCGAGGGCTCCGTCTGGATGAAGACCGCCGTCCTCGCCGTGGTGGCGGTGGGCATCACGGTGGCGGTCTATGGCGGCGTCGCCCTGATCGTGAAGGCCGACGATGCCGGGGTCGCCATGGCGGCCAACACCGCGCGGTCGGCCTTCGGCGGCCTCGTGCGTGCCATCGGCCGCGGCCTCGTCAAGGGCATGCCGGGCTTCCTCAAGATCCTGGCCATCGTCGGCACCGCCGCGATGGTCTGGGTGGGCGGCGGCATCCTGGTGCACGGGCTGGAGAGCTACGGCCTGCCCCAGATCGGCCACGCCATCCACGCCGCCGCGGCGGGGGCGGCGGGCCTCGCCGGTCCGCTCGCCGGAACGGTGGAATGGCTGGTCACCGCCGCGGGCTCCGG
This sequence comes from Methylobacterium sp. FW306-05-D, assembly GCF_058782155.1. Taxonomy (NCBI): domain Bacteria; kingdom Pseudomonadati; phylum Pseudomonadota; class Alphaproteobacteria; order Hyphomicrobiales; family Methylobacteriaceae; genus Methylobacterium; species Methylobacterium sp. FW306-05-D. The sequence goes on along the minus strand of NZ_JBYSXL010000156.1, from coordinate 1,597 downwards.
CCTCGTCGGCCTCGTGGTCGGCGCGGCCCTGATCCCGGTGACGAGCTTCGTCCTGGCCCCCGCCTGGAACGGCCTCGCCCGCCTGCGGACGAAGGCTGCCTGACCCTCAGCGGGCGCCGCGCAGCTGGGCGAGGTGCCGGATGGCGAGTTCGTAGCCGTGGGTGCCGAAGCCCGCCATCACCGCGGTGGCGGCGAGCGACACGTAGGACTGATGGCGAAAGGCCTCGCGCCGGTGCACGTTCGAGATGTGGCACTCGATGATCGGCACCTCGCAGGCCTTGAGCGCGTCCAGGATCGCGATCGAGGTATGGGTGTAGGCGCCGGCATTGATCACGATGCCGGCCGACCCGACCCGGTAGGCCTGGACCCAGTCGATGAGCTGGTGCTCGGCGTTGCTCTGGTGGAAGGCGACGGCGAGGCCGAAGCCGGCGGCGAGGGTCCGGCAGCGGGCCTCCACGTCCGCGAGCGTGTCGTGCCCGTAGATGTGCGGCTCGCGCTGGCCCAGCAGGTTCAGGTTCGGGCCGTTCAGAATCAGGATCGTGTCGGTCATGGCGTTCCGTCATAAGGCCCCAGGGCGGGGCCGCAAAGGGTCCCGGAGCGCCTGACGCGGGGACGCCTTGCGGTCTTCGCCGTTGCCGGCCATGCCAGGCGGGAAGGGGCCGCGACAGACGCCCCCGCAGGAGGAGATTCCATGAACGCGCCCGTCGTCATCGCCGTCGCGATCACCGGCTCGGTCCCGCGCAAGTCCGACAATCCCGCCCTGCCGATCACGGTGGCCGAGCAGATCGCCTCCACGCAGGCCGCCTACGAGGCCGGAGCCGCCCTGGCGCATATCCACGTGCGCAACGACGACGAGACGCCGTCCTCGGACCCGGACCGCTTCGCCGCCGTCCAGGAGGGCCTGCGCCGGCACTGCCCGGGCATGGTCGTTCAGTTCTCCACGGGGGGGCGCGGGCGCGATCCGGCGAGCCGGGGCCTGTCCCTGCAGCACCGCCCCGACATGGCCTCCCTCTCCACGGGCTCGGTGAACTTCCCCAGCATCGTCTACGAGAACCACGCCACGCTGGTGACGGACCTCGCCGGCCGGATGAAGCACTTTGGTGTCCGTCCCGAGATCGAGATCTTCGACCTGTCGCACCTGCACGGCGCCCTGCGTCTGGTCGAGGCCGGGCTGATCGATGCCCGGCCGCACGTGCAGTTCGTCATGGGGGTGAGGAACGCGATGCCGGCCGATCCGCACCTCCTCGACCTGTTGCTCGGCGAGATGCGGCGCATCCTGCCGGAGGCGACCTGGACGGCGGCCGGGATCGGGCGACACCAGGCGGAGGTGATGGACTGGGCCCTCGCCCGCGGGGCGGACGCGGTGCGGACCGGCCTCGAGGACAACATCCGGATCAGCCGCGAGCGGCTCGCCTCCGGCAACGCGGAACTCGTCGCGCTGGCGGCCGAGGCGGTGCGGCGCCACGGGCGCCGGGTCGCCACGCCGGGGGAAGCGCGCACCGTCCTGGGGCTGCCACAGGCCTGAACGCCGAAAGCCCGCCCTGGTTTTAACCGGGGCGGGCTTTGTGGTTTGGGCTGTGTGTTTGGTTGCGGGGAC
>NZ_JBYSXL010000155.1:0-2908 GCF_058782155.1 Methylobacterium sp. FW306-05-D | reverse complement strand
GACCGCCGCGCGCTCGTCGGCCACGCCGGAGAGATCGACGTCGAGGGGATGGAAGCGGGCCTGGTCGACGATGAGGCGCTCGACGCCCTGCACCCGCCCGTCGGCGACGGACACGGCGACGGCGCCCTTCTGGCCGGGCTCGCGGATGCTGCGCCCCTGGAGGTTGCCCGGAAACACGATCCAGGGGTCGCGGGAGAGCTCGGCATAGTCGTGCACGTGGCCCAGCGCCCAGTAGGCGTAGCCCCGCCCCGCCAGGTCCGCCACCGAGCAGGGGGCGTAGGTGGCGTGCGCCGCGTGGCCGGTGCAGGAGGTGTGCAGGATGCCGATGTTGAACCAGCCCGGCAGGGCGGGCGGATAGGTGAGGGCGTAGTTCTCCTCCACCGCCCGGTTGGGGAAGCTGCGCCCGTGCAGCGCCACCCTGAGCGCGTCGAGGCGGTGGGTCTCGGCCCGGGTCGTCGGGAAGGTGCGCACCGAATCCGGCAGGGTGATCGAGCGGGTGATGACGCTCTCGGCGTCGTGGTTGCCGCGCACCAGGATGACGGGGATGCCGGCCCGGTCGAGGCGGGCGACCTGGCGGGCGAAGAACAGCCCGATGGTGTTATCGGACCAGTCGCCGTCATAGACGTCGCCGGCCACGATCAGGAAGGCCACGCCCCGCTCGATCGCCAGGGTGACGAGATCCTCGAAGGCCCGGCGCCCGGCCGAGGCGAAGCGCCGGGCGATGTCGGGGTCTTTGAGGGCGAGGCCGCTGAGCGGGCTGCCGAGATGCAGGTCGGCGGCGTGGATGAAGGTGAACGCGGACATACGCGGGGGGCGGGGTCCCTGGGCTCGCGCGCCCCACGGGGTCGAAGTCCGGGGCGGGGCCGCAACCTCGCGGGTTTGGCGGCCGATTGCAACGCGGGGCCGCGGGGTGCGTGCGATGCAGGCCCGGGCCGATTCCCGCCGGTTCCGCCTCACGGCGGCGGCGCGCCACCGAAATCCAGGTCCTTGGCCTCCCGGACCACCTCCAGACGATCCCCCGCGTCGCGCATCTCGAACAGACGGCCGCGCGCGTGACGGAACGGGTGGTGGAGGACCAGCATCAGCGTGCCGTCGAAGCGATGGAACAGCATGCCGTGCCCGCTGTCGTCGCGGATCAGCGGCGGCAGCTGTTCCCACGGCCCCCCGATCTCCCCCGATGTCGAGCGTGCGATTCCCTGCACGTACCCGGTCCGGTCGTAGCTGGACCACAGCATCAGCAGCGTCCCGGAGGTCGTGCGGAACAGTTCGGGGCCATCGGTCACATAGGTCGTGCTGCCGTCCGCATGATGGGCGCCGGCGACCCAGGGCGCGTCGGACGCGCGGAACAGCACCTGTCGCGGACCCGCCGCCGCGAGGGTCTCGTCCAGCGGCAGCGCCTCGATCGTCCCGTCGCCGGCCTGCACCCATTCGTGGGCATAGACGAGCCACGGCCGCCCCCTGGGATCGACGTAGAGCGTGCCGTCGAGCGTCATGACGGACGGTTCGACGATCGGCGCCCCGTCGCGGACGAAGGCGTAGGGACCCGCGATCCGGTCGGAAACGGCGAGCAGCGTGCTGCGCCGGATGGACCGGCGCGGGCCGTTCGGCGGCAACTTGTCGGCCTGGTTGAAGAACGTGGAGAGGAGATACCACCGCCCCCGCCACCGATGCACCTCCGGCGCCCAGGCCCCGTCGTTCGCCCAGACATCGGGCGGCAGCGTGAAGACGACGCGCGGCGGCTGCCAGTCCTTCAGGTCGCGGCTCGTGTACATCATGATGCCGACGCGGGGATCGCCCGTCATCGTCGGCTCGTTGCGGGTGAACAGGTGATAGGTGCCGGTGTCGCGGTCGGCGACGATCCACGGGTCGTGCAGCGGCATGGCGGGCATGCGCAGCGGACCGGCCGGGGCCTTGCCGAGGATGGCAGGCGGGGCGGCCACCACCGCCGTCGGACCGGCAGCGAGAGACATCGCGGCGACGCCGCAGAGCGCCCAGTGGAGCAGGCCGTTCATCAGCCCCCGATCGCACGGCCATCCGGCCGTGCGCATCCTCCGCCGCACCTCCTCGGGGCCGTCGGGTGGACCCGATGGCCCCGGCCCGACCGTCCTGGCCTCGCGATGCGATCCATCCATCCGGAGATCCATGCCGAAGTCCCCCCTGTCGTCCGGCGACGTTCGTGCAGTCCGAGACCGTCGTCAAACGGTCGGGGGCGCCTCCCGGCACCGTGGTGCCCCCCGGGCGATGCCGGGATCGAGGACATCCCTGTCGAGGCGGATCGGCGCCCGGTCGCAACGCGGCCTCCCGGCTCCGCCCGCGAGCCCGGACGGTCGCGACGGATTCGGCCGCGCGTGCAGGGTCGCCCTCAATCGCTCAAGGTCATCAGGCCGGCGTTGCCGCCGGCGGCCGCCGTGTTGAGGCTGATCACGCGCTCGCGGACCAGGCCCTCGACCGGGTAGGCCTCGGTGCCGGCGGCCGGATCGGGCCGGGGCCGGTGGATCGCCACGAGGGGCCCGGGCCGGGCGGCCAGGGCCGCGGCGAAGGCCGTCAGGGCCTCGGCCCCGCCCTCCCACAGGACCGCGTCGGCCTCGGTCTCCGGATCGGCGGCCCGGATGACTCCGCCGAGGTCGCGGGGCAGGGCGGCGAGGAGCGCCGCGGCCGGCGCGGAGGGGGCGAGGGCGACGCGGTTGCCGGCGGCCAGCGCCGCGCCGATCTGTGCCGCCAGACCCGGCCCGGTCTCCGCCCGGCACAGGATCGTGCCGCGCGGATGCAGGCCGTAGCGGTTCTCCTCGCCCACCGGTCCCGGCAGCAGGCGCGTGCCGCCCACGGGGCTGCCGGCGATCAGCGCCGCGGCGGCCGCGGCCTCCCCGTGCCGGCCCTGGTCGCGCAGCCACGCGGCCCAGGCCAGGGC
>NZ_JBYSXL010000154.1:0-3064 GCF_058782155.1 Methylobacterium sp. FW306-05-D | reverse complement strand
GCCCTCGCCCCCGACCCCACCTGCGCGGGCTTCACCCTGGTGGAGATGCTGGTCGCCCTCGCGCTGGCGGCGCTGATCGGGGTGATGCTGGCCCAGGCCCTGTCGCTGACGGGCACCCTCGCGGGGGTCTCGGCGCGCTACGCCGCCGCCGAGGAAGTCCAGGCCGTGCGCGACCACCTGCGCCGCGCCCTCGGCGACCTCGCCGGGCGCCGTCCCGACGGGACCCTGCCGCCCTTCGCCGGAAGCCCGGACGGCGTCTCGGGCCTTCTCGCCGCCAGCCGCGACGTGGAGCGCGACGCCGAGCAGCGCCTCGACCTGCGGGCGGTGCCCGGACCCGGCGGCCTCGACCTCGTGGAGGGGCGCCGGCCCGTCCAGGCGCTGGCCGGAGATGCCGGGGCGGCGCCGCCCGAGCGCCTCCTCGGCGGCCTCGCCAGCCTCGACCTGCGCTACTTCGGCAGCCCGGCCCCGCGCCGGCCGCCGGAATGGCTCGCCGCGTGGTCGCGGCGGGACGCGAGCCCGGACCTCGTAGAGATCCGCATCGGCTTTCCCGCGGGCGACCGGCGGCGCTGGGCGCCGCTCCTCGTCCCGGTGGCGGTGCGGCCGTGAGGCGGCTCCGTCCCGGCGGCGGGGCGCAGGCGGGCTTCGTGCTGCCGGCCGTCCTGGTGATCCTCGTGGTGGTCTCGGCGGCGGCCGCCACCGCGGCCCTGCGCCTGCAGACCGGCACCACCCTGGCGGGGGCACGGGCCGACGGCCTGCGCCTGCAGGGTCTGGCGGACGGCATCGCCCGGCTCGTCGCCTACGGCCTCGTGGTCGAGCGCATCTACCGGGCCGGGCCCCTCGGCCTGCCGGAGGACGGCCGCGCCGTGGCCTGCCCCCTGCCGGGGGGGCGGATCGCCCGGATCGCGGTGCGGGACGAGAGCGCCCTGATCGACCTCAACACCACCGCGCGCCCGCAGCTGGAGGAAGCGTTCCGCGCCCTCGGCATTCCCGACCGGGACGCTCCCGCCCTGGCGGCCGAGATCGTCGACTTTCGCGATGCCGACGACACGCCCGAGCCCGGCGGCGGGGCCGAGGCGCCCCAGTACGAGGCCCGCGGCCTCGCCTACGGCCCGCGCAACGGCCCGTTCCGGCGCGCCGACGAGATCGACCAGCTGCCGTCGATGACGCCGGCCTTCGCGGCCCTGCTGCGCCCGGCCGTGACCGTGTACAACCCGAACGGGCGCTTCGATGCCGCCCGCCTGCGCCGGCGCGCGGCGGCTCCCGGCGCGGCCCTCCCGCCCGCCGGGAGCCCGTCGCCGCGCCAGGTCCTGCGCATCGGCGTCTCGGTCGCCGGCCCGGCCGGCGCCCGGGCCGGCCGCACCGCCCTGGTCGCCCTCACGGCCTCCGCCGCCGGGATCGGCATCTTCGAATGGGTCCGCGCCGTCCCGCCCTCCGAGGCGACGGCCGGGCACCCGGCCTGCCCCCGGATCGCGGCCGCCCTCGGGGCGGACTGATCCGACCCGTCAGAGATCCGGCCGCAGCAGCTGGGCGCCGTGCAGGCCGAGGACCAGGAAGGGGCCGAAGGGCAGCCGCGTGCGCAACCCGATCGGGTGCCCGACGAGGCGCAGCAGGCCCAAGGCCCCGAGGGCGGACAGGCTGGCCACGAGGATCATCAGGGGCAGCTGCGCGAGGCCGATCCAGGGCATCGCGGCGGCGACCAGCTTGACGTCGCCGAGCCCGAGGCCGGTACGGTTCCGGAGCCGGCCATAGGCGGCGCGCAGGCCGGCCAGGAGCAGGTAGGCGAAGACGGCTTCGACCAGCGCGAGGCCGATCTCGGCCGGGATCGCGCCGGCCGGAACCCGGGTGGCCAGCACGGCCAGGCCGAGGCCGAAGAGCGCCCCGTTCAGGGCATCGGGAATGATGTGGCGGCGCAGGTCGATGACGGCGATCGGCACCGTCAGCGGCAGGGCGAGCAGCACCGAGAGGAGCGCCGGGCCGAGAACCACCATACCGCCCGCATCCCGTTCCAGCCGCCGCCCCGCCCCGCGGATCACACAGGATCGCCTGTCGGGCAAGGCGGGGCGGGACCGCCACGCGCCGGGGCGCGCGGCGGCGAGGCGTCAGTAGCGGTAGATCTTCCCGTCGAGGCCGATGGAGAGCAGCCGCTTGGCGTTCGGGGCCGCCACCGCGTTGGCCGTGACGTTGGGCATCCGGGTCCAGGCCTCGACGGTGTTGTCGCCCACCTTGCGCCAGATCGCCTTGCTGTTCCGGTTCACCGTGACCACGCCCCCGTCCGACGAGGCCGCCAGATCCAGGGCCTCGCGGCCGACCCGGGCCCAGGCACCGGCCCCGTCGCCGCGGTAGATGTTGTTGTCGAGGCCGATCGCCCAGAAGCTCCGGCCGTTCATCGCCACCACCTTCCGGGCGCTGCCGGGCAGGCGGCGCCAGTTGGCCTGCGCGTCGTCCGTGGCCTTCGCCCAGATCTCCCCGGTGCGGTTGACCACCACCACGGTGCCGTCGGCGGAGGCCGCGATCGTGACGTTGTTGGCGCTGGGGATCGCGGTCCACTGCGTGCCGTCGAAGCGGTAGACCACGTCGTCGAGGCCGATGCCGTAGATGCTGTTGGCCTTGACCACGGCCACGTCCTTCATGCGGCCGGGCAGATTCTTCCAGACACCGTCGGCCTGATACAGCCAGACCGTGCCCTCGTTCCGGTTGACGGCGACCGTGGTGCCGTCCGCAGCGGTGGCGATCTTGCTCGCCTCGACGCCGATCTCCCGCCAGGCGCTGGTCGTGGGCTGGGTGAAGGCGGACGCGCCCGTGATGGTGGGCGTCGGGGCGACGGTGTTCACGATCTGACAGGCCTTGACGGTGCCGGGGATCGGGTCGCTCCCGAACGCCTGGGTTGTGCAGGGGATGGAGCCTGTCACCAGCTTGGTGGTGTAGAGGCCGTTGGCGCCGAACCGGACGGTCCTGGGACCGTTCGGCACCGTGCAGAGCTCGCTCTCCGCCGCGCAGGCGACGACGCTGTCCGTGGTGCCTCCGGTCGTTCCGGTCCCGCCCGTCGTGCCGGCGCCCCCGGTGG
>NZ_JBYSXL010000153.1:0-3136 GCF_058782155.1 Methylobacterium sp. FW306-05-D | reverse complement strand
AAACGCACCAGCGCCCATGGTACTGTGTCTCAAGACACGGGAGAGTCGGTCGCCGCCAGACCTGCACAGAACAAGACCAATCCATTCCCTCTCGACGATCGTCGCACCAGAAAGGCCGCCCTCCGGGGCGGCCTTTCTTGCGTTTGGCGGCCTCCCGGTCAGGCCCCGCGTCCGTTGGGTCATGGTCCTGCGGACAGCGGACGGGCCGCCACCCGGCTGTCCGCAGAACCCGGATCAGGCCTGCGGACAGTCGACCTTCCGGACGGGATCCCTGCGGACCGTCCGCCCGGGGCATGTTCGGGGTCGCAGGGTCTTCACGCGAGCCGGCATCCAGCTCGCTGACAAGGCTCTAGCGCAGGCGGCGTCCGTCCTTCGGGATGGTGGAGAGGTCGAAGGCGTAGCCCTTGGCCGCGAGGGCCTCGAGGACCAGGTACTTCACGGTCACCCGGCGATCGAGGGCTTCCTGCCGCAGAGCCGTCCAGACGGGATCCGGCACCTCGACCTTCAGAACCGTCCCCTTGGGCCGCCGCTTGGCGGAAGCCCGGGCCTTCGTGGTCCGGGCCGGTCCGGCGGTCTCCGCGGGCTCGGCCGGCCGGGCTTCAGGGAGGAGCCGGGGCGCGGCCGCCAGCCCAGCGGGGGCGCTTGAGGCCCGCGTGAAGCCGAGGTCGCTCGTGGCGGCCGCCAGCTGCCGGGCATCCTCCGGACTCGTATGCGGGCGCGGGCGGGGCGAGGGCAGGAACGGAGGCTTGCTCATCGTCAGGCTCCCTGCTGCTCGGCCAGAATGGCGAGGAGTTCGTTCAGGACGCCGCCCACCTCGGCGGCGGCCTTCGGATCGCCCCCCGGCCCGGCCGGCGTCGATCCCGTGAAGTGCATGGACTGGTACGCGGCCCGCTGGATCACCTCGGTCCGCAGCAGCGGGATGCCGGCGCCCTGGATCTCCTCCCGGGCATGCTGGGCGACGCGGCTCTGCAGGGGTGACATCTGGGTCAGGACCACCCGGGCCGGGATCGATCGGCGCAGCATGCGCTCGGCCCGCTGCACCACCTCGTAGGTCCGGAACACCTCCTGCAGGTCCATCCCCGAGATCTTGGTGGGGATCAGCACGAGGTCCGACTCGGCGATCGCATAGGTGACGGCCTGCGAGGCGGCCCCCTCGAGGTCCACCAGGACGATCCCGTACTGCGTCGCCGCCTCCGCGATGCGGTCGAGGATGACGGTCTCCGTCACGCCCGAGATGACCGCGACGGTGGAGTCCGCCCCCGCGCGCTCGCGCCACGCGCCGACATGTCCGTTCGGGTCGGCGTCGACGATGGCCACGCTCCCCCCCTGCCGGGCGAAGGCGTCGGCCAGGCAGATCACGAGAGTCGTCTTCCCGACCCCCCCTTTCGTCGAACAGACGCTGATGACCGCCATCGCGAGGCTCCCCGGGTTCCCAGGACCCAAATCCCCGGGGACCCATCCCCAAGAGCCCAAGTTCCCTAGCGTCCAAATCCCCAAGAACCCGTAAACCCAATTGGGTTCTTGGGCAAAAGGGCATTTGCCCATCTGAACGAAATACGCATGCTTTTATGGAGGGTTGGGCTTTTCTACATAGTCCTGCCGGATCGGTCGGGACGGCTGCCCGAACCCTTGGTTCGATCCGCTCGACCCCGGCGAACGCCTGTCTCGATCCGCTGGCCCGGTCGAGATGTAGGGCGCGCGTCGGTCGTGGCAGGAAGCACCGACCAGGCGCCGCTGCGGAACGGCACAAGTCCCTGGTTTGACAGGAGAGCCCCTCGCATGCCGAATGTGCGGTCTCGGTCCCTTGCTCGACCGGGGATTCGATCAAGGAACCACCGCCTCACCGCAGTAGGACCCTGAAACGACAACGGCCCCCCAGTCGCCAAACCGGAAGGGCCGTCAAATCGTAGATGTGCCGAGGAACACCGAAGGTCCTCAGCACATCATAGCTCCCCTCAGGAGTCAATCGGGAATGTGCATTCTCGATGCGATGTCGCTCGGCCCGATGCGGTCCCAACCCAGGGACCACCATGTCGTTCGACCACCTGCTCAGTCTCGTTAACCATGTTCCCCTCGCCGCCCTGGACGGCCTGAGCCGCGATGTGTGGCGCGCGACCGGGGAGGGCGCCCTGACCGAGGCCCAGGCTCAGGCGCTCGCCGAAGCCATCCACGGCCGTCGCAGACCGGCCCTCCAGGCCTCCGCCATCGCCCTCGGATGCCTCAAGGCCGCTTCCCCTCAGAAGCCCCCTGGGGCGGCTTCAGGAGCCCCAGGGACGCCCGCGGCCAAGGAGCCGCGCCTCTGGTCCTATTTCCCCGTCAAGCAGCCTCAGCACACCCCAGACCGAGCCCGGTCGATGGAGCGCCGGCGGATCCTCGCGGCCTCCGGCCCCATGCCGCCGAAGCTCGCCTGCCTGTTCACCACGGGAGAGCTGGCGATCCTCAAGATCGTGTCCGACACATTCGTCCTCGACCGCCAATGCACCCTCTCGATCTCCGAGATCGCCGCACGGGCCGGTATGGGCCACACCAAGACGCGCCTGGCCCTGCGGATCGCCCAGAATGCCGGCCTGCTGTCGATCACGGAGCGGCGGGTCCAGTACCGTCCCAACCTCACCAACGTGGTTCGGATTGTCTCGCCGACCTGGCTGGGATGGCTATCGTGCCGGAAACCCCGGAGCAAGGCTTCGGAGAAAGCTGGCGGGGACGTCGTCACCCCCCGGGTCTGCCCGTCCGGCCAGCGCGGAAGGGGGGGAGGGTTCACTTTTGAGAAGGCCACGGAATCAAGGGTTTACGAGGAAAGAGGTGACCTGTCGTACAACCAGGAGGTGATCCGGAGCGCAGGCTCTTCAAGGTTGAGGTCCGATGCCCCCTTCCCACCTCGAAAATGGGGTCCGTGAACCTCTAAAAGCACGCGAAACGCTGACCTGAGGACGTGTCGAGGTCACACGATCGGGGACGGAGATTCCGGCCCGGGAGAGTCGTGACCTCGACACGTCCTCGGATCGGGGGCTGCGTCCGGAGAGAACCAAACTGCGACATGTGCGTTTTGCCCGATCGGGGGTGTTGACGGGTTCGGGTGTGGTCCGTATACCCCGGTTCATCGGCGGGCGGCCAACGGGGTTGGCGGCTTGCTTTT
>NZ_JBYSXL010000152.1:0-3351 GCF_058782155.1 Methylobacterium sp. FW306-05-D | reverse complement strand
TCTCGTCTTGGCCATCAAACACCTTCCCCGCCCGCAAGAAGCGTATCAGAGGTGTCCGTGAAAGCGGGGGAGGATCAGACACCCAGAGTGTCAACGGCATCGGCGTGCGCGGGCCGCGGGGCTACGACGGCGCGAAGCAGTTGGTCGGCCGCAAACGCGTCATGATGGTCGATCGAGGGGCACCTCCTCGCCATGGCCGTCGTGCCGGCCAACGTGCAGGATTGTGACACGCTGTCGGCACTGGATGATGGCAAGCCGCTCTGGCCGAGCCTGCGCCTGGGCGTCTTCGACAGCGTCTTCCGGGCCAAGCGCTGCGAGGAGTGGCGGAACGTCCACGGCATGCGCCGCCGGGTCGTCGAGAAGAAGCCGGACCAGAAAGGGTTCAGGCAGCGTCGGGCATGCCGTCGAGGAGCTTATCGAGGGTGATGGGATAGTCGCGCACCCGGACACCGGTGGCGTTGTAGACCGCGTTCGCTACCGCCGGGGCGACGCCGGTCAACCCGAGCTCTCCCACGCCCTTCGCCTTGACCGGCGACATGGTCGGATCCACCTCGTCGATGAAGTAGGCGTCGAGGTGCGGCACGTCGGCATGCACGGGAACCTCGTAGCCGGCGAGGTCGTGGTTGACGAAGAAGCCGCGTCGCTTGTCGACGACCATCTCCTCCATCAGCGCCGCGCCGATGCCCATCACCATGCCGCCGATGACTTGGCTGCGCGCGGCCTTCGGGTTGATGATGCGTCCGGCCGCGCAGACCGCCAGCATCCGACGGACCCGGACCTCGCCTGTGTCGGCATCGACGCCGACCTCGGCGAAATGGGCGCCGAAGGTCTGCTGGGCGAACTTCTTGGACAGATCGCCGAACTCGATGTGGTCCTCGGCGACGATGTCGCCCGCCTCCGCGGCGTGCCCGAGCGGGACGGCGCGATTGCCGGAGCGGACCTCGCCGTCGGCGAAGGTGACGTCGCCCGAGTTGAACCCGAGCCGCTGAGCTACCGCCTCGCGCAAGCGCACGCACGCCGCGTAGACGCCCGCGGTGACGGACGGGCCACCCTGCTGGCCGCCCGACCCCGGCGTTTCGGGGAAGGCGGAATCCCCGAGCCGCGCGATCACCCTGTCCAGGCCGACACCCATCATCTCGGCGGCGGTCTGGGCGACGATGGTGTAGCTGCCGGTGCCGATGTCGGTCATGTCGGTCTCGACCGTGACGACGCCGCGCCGGTCGAGGCGAACGCGGGCCCCGGACTTGGCGATCTTCGCGGCGCGGATCGCCCCGGCCATGCCCATGCCGACGAGCCAGCGCCCGTCCCGCACGCTTGCCGGCCGCGGATTGCGGCGGTCCCAACCGAACCGCTGGGCCCCCATGTGCATGCACTCGACGAACGGGCGCGTCGAGAACGGCATCTCCGGATGCTCGGGGTCGACCCGGGTGTCGTTCAGGGCCCTGAACGCGATGGGATCCATCCCGAGTTTCTCCGCCATCTCGTCCATGGCGATCTCCAGGGCCATCAGGCCGGGAGCCTCTCCCGGCGCCCGCATTGCGTTGCCCTCAGCGAGATCGAGCACCGCCAGGCGCTGGCGCGTCATCCGGTTGGCGCCGGCGTAGAACGAGCGCGTCGCGGCCGTCGATGGCTCGGTCCGGCCACCCGCGAGGTTGCCGTTGAGGTTGTCGTGCCCGATGGCGGTGATCCGGCCGTCCCGCGTCGCGCCGATCCAGATACGCTGGACCGTGGCAGGCTGGTGGATGGTGCTGTTGAACATCATCGGGCGTTGCAGGGCGAGCTTGACCGGGCGGTCCGTCACCCGCGCCGCAACCGCCGCGAGGGCAAGGTCGGACTGAACGGTGCCCTTCCCCCCGAAGCCGCCGCCGATGTAGGGCGAGACGAGCCGGACCTTATCCTTGGCGATGCCGAGCGTCTTGGCGAGGTCGCGCACCCCCCAGTTCATCTGTTGGATCGAGGTGTGGCAGGTCAGGCGGTCGCCGTCCCAGGAGGCGATGGTCGCGTGCGGCTCCATCATCGCGTGGGCTTGGTCGGGGGTGGTGTAGGTCTCGTCCAGCTTGACCGGCGCGGCCGCGAAGGCCGCTGCGAAGTCGCCGACGCTGGTCTCGGGCTTGCCACCAAACTGCCCTTGCGCGGCCACGGGTGCCGTCGCGACCAGCGAGGCGAGATCGAATGAGCCCTGCTCCCGGACGTACTGGACCCGCACCAGGGCGGCGGCGGCGCGAGCCTGCTCGAACGTCTCCGCGACGACCACCGCGACGGCCTGGTGGTAGTGATCCACCACCGGCGCGGCGAGGAAGCGCTGGGCATAGAACTCGCCCTTGCCGAGCGGCCCGGCATTCTCGTGGGTGATGACGGCGACGACGCCAGGGGCAGCCTTGGTCTCGGATAGGTCCCCTTGGTCTCGGATAGGTCCATGGAGGCAATCCGTCCCTTGGCGATGCCGGCACCGACGATGAAGCCGTAGGCGAGGTTCGCGTGCGGGTCGTGCCACTCGTAAGCGTAGGGTGCGGTCCCGGTGACCTTGAGCGGCCCCTCGACACGGTCGGTGGGCTGCCCGACCACCTTGAGCTGGTCGATGGGGTTCTGGCCTGCGGGGGTGTCGAACTTCATGGCTCAGGCCCTCGCTTGGCTGAGCGCCGCGGACAGCGTCCGCTCGGCGAGCTTCAGCTTGTAGGCGTTCTCGTGGGTCGGCTTGGCACCGGAGAAGACTTGGTCGGTCACCGCCTTGGCGCCCTTCGGCAGGTCGGCCTCGGCCGCTTCCACGCGCCAGGGCTTGTGCGCCACCCCGCCGAAGGCGACGTGCCCGGTGCCGTCCTTCCCGAGGATCGCCGCCACCGAGACCAGCGCGTAGGCGTAGGAGGCCCGGTCGCGCACCTTGCGGTAGATGTGCATGCCGACAACCGGCTCGGGCAGCGTCACCGCCGTTATGAGCTCGCCGGGCTTGAGGGTGGTGTCGACCTCAGGTCGGTCGCCGGGCAGGCGGTGGAACTCGGCCATGGGGATCTTGCGTTTCGCACCGTCCGCGTCAACCGTCTCGACGGTGGCGTCGAGCACGCGCATGGCCACCGCCATGTCGCCCGGATGCGTGGCGATGCAGGCCTCGCTGCCGCCGATGACTGCGAGCTGCCGGCTCACCCCGTCGAGGGCCGAGCAGCCGGAGCCCGGCTGGCGCTTATTGCAGGCCTGGGCCGTGTCGTAGAAGTACGGGCAACGGGTGCGCTGCAGGAGATTGCCGGCGGTGGTCGCCTTGTTGCGCAGCTGGCCGGACGCACCCGCGAGAAGGGCGCGGGAGAGCACGGCGTAGTCCTTGCGCACCCGGGCATCGGCCGCGAGATCGGTGTTGCGCAC
>NZ_JBYSXL010000151.1:0-3357 GCF_058782155.1 Methylobacterium sp. FW306-05-D | reverse complement strand
GGCGGGGCCGGTGCGGCGGCGGGAGCCGGGTCCGGCACCTGCGGATCGAGGGCGCGATCGAGCGCCGCGAGGGCGTCGGCCGGCATGTCCGGTCCCGCCCCGTCGGTCAGTCCGGCGACGTAGGCCTCGATTCGGTCGAGGGCGAGGTGCACGGCGGCGGCGGCCGGGCGGGTCAGGCCGCCCTCCTGCGCCACGATGCGCTCGAATAGGGTCTCCAGGCGATGGGCGACGGCCTCCACCGCCGGCAGGTCGACGGCCCGGGACGCGCCCTTGAGGCTGTGCGCCCGCCGGAAGACGTCGTTCCAGTCGGGCGCATGCTCGCCGGCCTCGCCCGCGAGGGCGGCACGGATCGCGTCGATGTGCTCGCGGTGCTCGACCTCGAACGCCGCGAGAAGAAGCTGGCGAATGTCCATCCGTCGCCTAAGGCCGCCCCAGGGTTGCGGCGGTTTCCCTACCTTCGGAAACCGCGCGAAGCCATTCGTGAACCGTGCGCTTCCGGCTTTCCAGATCGCCGGACGCCGTGTCAGTGCCTGTAGCGCTCGGCCAGCGTCATCAGGGCCTGGGCGAGTTCGGTGAGGTTGGCGGACGCGGCCTCGACCTCGCGGGTGCCGGCCGCCGTCTGCTGGCTCGCCTGGCGGATGTTCTGCAGGGCGCCCATCACCTGCTCGATGCCGAGCTGCTGCTGGTTCGTCGAGGCGACGATCTGCTGGAAGGTCTGGACGCTCTCCTCGACCCGGGCGGTGATTTCCTCGATGGTCCGCTGCGTGGTGTCGGAGCGGGCCTTGCCGGTGGCGGCGCGCTTGACCGCCTCCTCGGTGAGCATGACCGAGGTGTTGATGCCGCGCTGGATCTCGCCGAGGATCGTGCGGACCTGCCCGGTGGCCGCCTTGGCCTGGTCGGCCAGGATTTTCATCTCCGAGGCGACCACGGCGAAGCTGCGCCCGCTCTCGCCGGCCGCCGCGGCCTCGATGGCGGCGTTCAGCGCCAGGAGGTGGGTGCGCTCCGAGATGTCGTTGACCGTGGTGATGATGTCGCCGATCGCCTGAGTCTTCTCGGAGAGGGCGACGATGTTGCCGGCGACCGCCTCGGCCTGCTCGCGGATCGAATCCATCGCCCGTGCGGTGTCGGCCACCGCGCGCAGGCCGGCCCGGGAGGTCTGGGCGGTGGACTGCGCGGTGGCGATGACCTCGCCGGCGCGCTTGCCGATCTGGGCGCCCGAATGGGTGATCTCGTCGACGGTGGCGGCGGTCTCCTGCACGGCGGCGAACTGCTCCTCGACGCTGGCCGCCTGCTCCTGGGCGGAGGCGCGGATCTCGGCCGCCGCGGCGTTGAGGTCGGAGGTCGCGGCCCGGTTGGTCCGGGCGAGGTCGGCGAGGCCCGCCACCATCCGGTTGAGGGTGCGCCCGAGCCGTCCGATCTCGTCCTTGCCGCGCGCGTCGAGGGTGCCCGAGAGGTCGCCCTCGCCGACGCGCTCGGCGAAGGCCATCACGGCCTCCAGGGGGCGCACCACGGCGCGGCTGATCAGCAGGGTGATGAGGATGCTGAGCACGATGCAGGCGCCCAGCGTCAGTAGGATCGAGAGCCGGCTGCGCTCGTAGAGATCCGCGACGCCGCGCTGCCCGGCCGCGATGCCCTCGTCGAGGGCGTTTCGGGTCCGCTCGATGTCGTTGAGGAACATCTCCTGGCTGCGGTTGAGCGCTTCGTTGCGCGCCTCGACCCCGTCGACGTCCTTGGCGGCGACGGCGGCGAGCTGCGCCTCGCTCGCGCTGCGCAGCTCGCGCAGCTCGGCCACGGCCTCGATGGCGATGCCGTTGATCTTGCGCCAGGCGAGGGCGCGTTCCTCGGAGACCGATCGAGCCCGGTAGGCGTCCGTCGCGCGGACGAGTTCGGTCAGGATCGCGTCGGCTTCCGTGGCGGTCCGGCGCCAGGAAGCGGAGCCGTCCTCCCGCTCCGGGCCGCCCCGCGCCCGCATCAGCAGCGCGATGATCGCGTTGCGGCGCTGCAGGCCCATGTCGCGGGCCTTGTTGGCGAGGTCGTCGAGCTGGCGCGCCACCGTGAGGTCGCGGGTGACGATGCCATCGGTGGTGTCGCGCACCACGCCGATCTGCCCGAGGGCGTAGAAGCCGAGGGCCACGATGACGATGGTGATGGCGACGAAGCCGAGGAGGATGCGTTTTCCGATCGAGATCGACACGTGGGGCTCCAGGCTCCGGGAATTCGGCCGAGACCGGGGCGGGGGTACCCCGGGTCAAGGCATCGCGAGACGTCTCACCGCCGGAGCGGCATCGGGGCAGGCGCGGTCACGGCAGGTACCGGCGCAACAGGCGCGGCACGTCGACGACGACGAAGCCGGGTTCCCCGTCCGGGCCGGCACCGGGCGGGGCATAGCCCGAAACCGCCTCGGTGCTCAAACCGGCCTCGCCGAGAGCCTGGGCATCCGCCGCCACGGTGATCTCGGCCACGCCGAGGACGCGGTCGACCGCCAGGGCCACCGGGACCCCGGCACCCCGCAGCAGGACCACGTGGCCTTCGCCGCTCGCCGCCTCGGCGCCGCGCCCGAGGGCGCGGGCGAGGGCGATCAGGCTGACGACGCGGCCGGAGATGGCGATGAGACCGAGCACGGCCGGCGGGGCGCCGGGCAGGGGGGTGACGGGCCGGGCCGGCAGCACCTGGGCCACCTGCGCGAGGGCGAGGGCGAAGCGGTCGCCGCCGCAGTCGCAGACGAGGAAGGCGCGGGTCGGTCGCGCGGCCTCGGTCGTCGCACGGACCCGCCGGGCGAACAGGCGGGAACGTTCGGCGCGCAGGGCCTGCAGGCGGGCGGCGGGGGCTTCGGCCCGGGTCTGCGTCACGGCCCTTCTCCTGTCACGCCGGCGCGGGCGAGGGCGGCGCTGCGCGCGAGTTCGTGCGGGCCGAGCCCGTCGCCCTCCGCCACCACCGCATCCGGCGCCAGGGATTGGGCCAGACGGATCGCGTTGTCGAGGGCTCGCACGGCTTCCATGCGTCGGCCGAGGCCGATCATCAGCAGGCCGAGTTGGTAATGCGCCATGACGAAGGCCCGGTCGAGGTAGAGCGCCCCGCGCCAGGCCCGCTCGGCCTCCGCATCGCGCCCGAGGCTGCGCGCGAGAAGGCCGTCATAGTAATGCAGGGCGGCATCGGTCGGCGCGGTCCGGATCGCGGCGCGCACCGCCCGCCAGGCCTCGGCCGTCTCTCCGGCATCGGCCAACGCCCGGATACGCGCCAGTTCGTCCGCCGGCCCGGCGGATTCCAGGGCGGCCGGTCCCGCCTCGTCGGGCGATCCGATCTTCACCGGAACCGGAGCGGGCGCCGCGACGATGGGGGCGGGAGCCGGGGTGAGGG
>NZ_JBYSXL010000150.1:0-3447 GCF_058782155.1 Methylobacterium sp. FW306-05-D | reverse complement strand
GTGCGGGATCGTGGGCTGCAGGCCGTAGAGGCAATCGTCCAGCGGCAGCAGGGTGTGTCGCCGAAAGGCGACGACGATCGCCTCCTCCTCCGGCGTCAGGACCGTCGAGCGCGGCGCCTTCGACTCCATGGCGGCATCGGCTGTCGTCTGCCGAGTTCGCCACTTCTGGATCGTCGTCGGGCCGACGCCGTAACGCTTGGCGACGGCTCTCACGCTCTCTTGACGTAGCTGTATGCGCGACGGACCGCCTCCGTCGTGCGGGCGCTGCCGTGCAGACTTTGGCCCCTAGCGAAGCCCTCGCAGCATGGTGGTCAACTGTACCACTACACCGCGGGATCAAACACCTAAACCTGCTGATCCAGCGCCGAGACGATGTCCTCCAAGGCGGTCTTCAGGCCCTCCTCCACTGTCGGGTGGTAGAAGGGCCGATCGAGGAGCGCTCGGGCCGTCAGCCCGTCCTCGATGGCGAGGGCGAGGAACTGGGCGAGGTGCTCGCAGGCCGGCCCGAGCATCTCGGCACCCTTCAGGCGGCCGTCGCGGTCGGCGTGCAGCCGGAGGGCGCCGGCATTCTCGCCCATGATCCGCGCCCGGCCCTGGTCGCCGAAATCCACCGTGCCGAGGATCAGGCCCTTATCCTCGGGATCGTAGGGCTCGCCGACGCTGGCCGCCTGCGGCTCGGTGAAGACCATGGCGAGGCGGGTCCAGCGCCGGGGCGCCTCGACGGTGGCCCGGCCGGAGGCGATGAGGCGGGCGGCATTGGCGCCGGCGATCCGCCCCTGCCGGGCGGCCTCGTGCAGCACCGGCCGGTCGGCATTGGCGTCGCCCGCGAGGAAGATCGGGCCGCCGGCGCAGAGCAGGCTGCGGGCATCGAAGTCCGGCAGGCCGTGGTCGTCGAGGTCGAGGCCCGCCTCCGCGAGCCCGAGATGCCGGACGTTCGGGGAGCGGCCTGCTGCCGCCAGTACCCGCGCGAAGCTGCCGGTCGCGCCGCGCCCGGCCGCGTCCGTCCAGGACAGGCGCACGCCGTCGCCCGTGCGGGCGCCCTCGGTGACCTCGCAGCCGAGATGGAGGGTGATCTCGGCGCCGAAGAGCCGGCGCGCCTCGCCCGCGAGGCCGGGATCGCGCAGGCCCGCGAGCGCCTCGC
Source organism: Methylobacterium sp. FW306-05-D (assembly GCF_058782155.1). Classification (NCBI taxonomy): domain Bacteria; kingdom Pseudomonadati; phylum Pseudomonadota; class Alphaproteobacteria; order Hyphomicrobiales; family Methylobacteriaceae; genus Methylobacterium; species Methylobacterium sp. FW306-05-D. The sequence continues at coordinate 2,306 of NZ_JBYSXL010000150.1, read as the reverse complement.
CCGGGTCGAACAGGGTGACGGCGACGCCGAGGCGCGCCATGGCCTGCGCCAGTTCGATGCCGACCGCGCCGCCGCCGAGCACCGCCAGCGAGTTCGGCAGGTCGGGGATCTCGAACACCGTGTCGCTGGTCAGCAGCCGGTCGCCGAGGTCGCGCAGGGGCTCGGGGACGGCCGGGCTCGACCCTGTGGCGACGATGGCGGCGCGGAAGCGCAGGGTGGTGTGGTCGTCCACCGCCAGGGTGTCGGGGGCGGTGAAGCGGGCCCGCCCGGCGATGCGCGCCTCGGCCGGCAGGGCGTCGACGCTCTCGAAGACGCCGGCGACGAAGCGGTCGCGCTCGCGCCGGACCCGCGCCATCACCCGGGGGCCGTCCACCCGCACCGGGCCGGCCTCGACGCCGAAGAGGGCGGCGTTACGGGCCGCGTGGGCGGCGTTGGCGGCGGTGATCAGCAGCTTCGAGGGCATGCAGCCGACGCGGGCGCAGGTGGTGCCGCCGGGCCCGGCCTCGATCAGCACGGCGTCGGCGCCGGCGTCGCGGGCGGCGTGGAGAGCGGCGAGGCCGGCGGTGCCGGCGCCGATCACGGCGATGTCACAGACTCTCTCGCGCATCGCGCCGGCTCTCGGGTTCGCGCCTCACGACCCCGACCATCGGAATCGCGGGCCAACCCCCGGCCGCGGCCAACGTTCCTGTCTGCGGCAACCCGCGTCAGTCGGGCTCGGCGAGCAGGCCCTCGACGAAGGCGGTCAGGCCGGTCCGGCGGGCCCGCTTCAGGCGCTCGGCGATGACGATGCCCTCCAGGGAGCGGAAGGCGTCGTCGAGGTCGTCGTTGACGATGACGTAGTCGTATTCGCTCCAGCGCTGGATCTCCATCCGGGCATTGGCGAGGCGCTTCTCGATGGTGTCCGGCGAATCCTCGGCCCGGCGCTCCAGGCGGTGGCGCAATTCGGCCAGCGAGGGCGGCAGGATGAACACCGTCACCACGTCCTCGGTGAGCTTGGCCCGCACCTGCCGGGTGCCCTGGTAGTCGATGTCGAAGATCATGTCCCGGCCGGCGCCGAGCACCTTCTCCACCGGGCGGCGCGGGGTGCCATAGAAGTTGCCGTGCACCTCGGCCCATTCGAGCAGGTTGTCGGCGCTGCGGAGCGCATCGAAGGCCTCGCGGTCGATGAACTGATAGTGCTTGCCGTCGATCTCGGAGGGGCGGCGCTGCCGGGTCGTCACCGAGATCGAGAGGTCGAGGCCCCATTTCGGATCGGCGGCCACGGCCCGCGTCAGGGTGGTCTTCCCGGCCCCCGAGGGCGAGGACAGGATGAGGATGAACCCGCGCCGCGCGATCGCCCCGGCCTCCATCGTCAAAGCGTCCCGCATCGCTGAAAAAACCTATTCGACGTTCTGAACCTGCTCCCGGAATTGCTCCACCACGGCCTTCAAGTCGAGTCCGATCCGCGACAGCGCGATGTCATTGGCCTTGGCGCACAGGGTATTGGCCTCGCGCCCGAGCTCCTGGGCCAGGAAATCGAGCTTGCGCCCGACGGCGCCGCCGGCGGCCAGCAGCTCGGCCGCGCTGGCGAGGTGGGCCTGGAGCCGGTCGAGCTCCTCGCGCACGTCGGCCTTGGCGGCGAGCAGCACCGCCTCCTGGTGCAGGCGGTCGGGGTCGAGGCCGCCGCCCTCGAGCAGCGTCGCGACGGCGGCGGCGAGGCGCGCCTTCACCGCCTCCGGCTTACGGGCCGGGCAGGCCTCGGCCGCGGCGGTGAGCCGGGCCATCTCGGCGAGCTGGCCCTCGATCACCCCGAGGAGCGCCCGGCCCTCGGCCCTTCGCGCCGCCACGAGGTCGGAGACGAGGCGGGCCACGCCCGCGGCGAGGTCGTGGGCCAGGGCCTCCGCGTCGGCGCCGGGCTCCTCGTCGGATTCGATCACGCCGCGGATGCCCAGAAGCCCGTCGAGGGTGGCGGGCGCCAGCCCCTCGGGCCGCGGCACCCGGGCGATGGCGGCGGCGAGCTGGCCGAGCAGCGCCTCGTTGATCCGGACCCGGGGCGCCGCCTCCGGCCGGGTGAGCGCCAGGGAGAGCTGGCACTGGCCGCGCGCCAGGCTCTTCTGCAGGGCGGTGCGGGCGACCTCGCCCACGGCGTCGTAGCCGTTGGGCACCCGCAGGCGCACGTCGAGCCCGCGCCCGTTCACGCTGCGGACCTCCCAGGCCCACTGCACCGGCCCGGTGGTGCCCGCGGCGCGGGCGAAGCCCGTCATGCTGGAAAGGATCATGGCTGTCTTCGCGTTCGTCCCGGTCCCTGGTGGGGAGGGGCTGGGGGT
>NZ_JBYSXL010000014.1:74435-75523 GCF_058782155.1 Methylobacterium sp. FW306-05-D | reverse complement strand
TGGCGCGGGCGACGGGACTCGAACCCGCGACCTCCGGCGTGACAGGCCGGCACTCTAACCGACTGAGCTACGCCCGCTTGACGTCCCGCCCCGTTTCCGGCGGTGTCGGGGGTGTAGGTTCAGTGCCGGGGGCTGTCAAGCAATCCCGGGGCGCATTCGGCCGGGAATTTCCGGGGCCACGGGCGCGCCCGGCGGCGGTCGATCCTTGGCCGCCGGGGCGCCATTGAAACCGCGTCGCTTTTCTGTCATAGCCCCCTCGCGTTGAACCGCCCGGCCGATCGGGCTGCCGTGGCGGTTCGTGCTGCTCCATCAGAAGCATCAACCGAGCGCATCTCTTCGATCCATCCGGATCGGAGCCGCTGCGCGTTCAGGAGAGCCAAATGCCCAAGCTGAAAACCAAGTCGGGCGCCAAGAAGCGCTTCAAGATCACCGGCACCGGCAAGGTCATGTATGCCCAGGCCGGCAAGCGCCACGGGATGATCAAGCGGACGACGAAGCAGATCCGCAACCTGCGCGGCACCACGACCCTGTTCGAGGGCGATGCCGCCAACGTGAAGAAGTACTTCCTGCCCAACAGCCGGTAAGCCTTCACGACGCCGACACTGCTTTTTTCGTAATCCAGGAGAACTCCCATGGCCCGCGTCAAGCGCGGCGTGACCAGTCACGCGAAGCACAAGAAAGTCCTCAAGGCCGCCCGTGGCTATTACGGCCGCCGCAAGAACACGATCCGGATCGCCAAGCAGGCGGTCGAGAAGGGCATGCAGTATGCCTACCGCGATCGGAAGAACAAGAAGCGCACGTTCCGCGCCCTCTGGATCCAGCGCCTCAACGCCGCGGTCCGCGAGCACGGCCTGACCTATTCGCGCTTCATCAACGGCCTGTCGAAGTCCGGCATCGAGGTGGACCGCAAGGCCCTCTCCGAGCTCGCCATCCACGAGCCCGCCTCGTTCGCCGCCGTGGTCGAGCTGGCCAAGGCCGCCCTCCCGGCGGCCAAGGCCGCCTGAGCCGCGCACGGCCTGAGGCGAGCCGGGCTCGCCCCGGGCCGAGGCTCGATCGTCATCAAAGGCGCGGCTCAGGCGGCCTTGGCC